>NZ_JUEI01000034.1:0-57999 GCF_000802655.2 Paenibacillus sp. IHB B 3415
ATAACCGCTGGCTAGAACGTTATTCACCCGTTAGGGTGATTTTGTTCTTAATGTAATGAGATGCATATAACATCATCAAGGTAAGCTCAAGAAGAGTGTTTAAACAACGCTATTCCAATTTATCGATACAATCGAAAAGGCATGTGCCTGGTAACGTACCGAACTCATGCCAACAGAGATGCCATTACATCTATTTCATAGACAAGCCAATTAACTCCTGCAGGGTATATTCTCCGTTGAAAAACCTATCGTACAATTTAATATCACTTGTACGATATTTATTAAAAAATCGTTGTATATTTTCCTTTGCTTGTGCTCTATCAATTCCGGCGTTTCTGGGATGTTCTTGGTGGAAGTTGATGGCATTACTGTTGAAATAAAAATCATAACCGGCATTTTTTAATTGGTACGCGAAATCATTGTCTTCAATTCCCCATCCTTGATAATTTTCATCAAAAGAAATGCTCTCGCAATTGAATCTATGAAGTGCTAGATTACCCGTTGTCGCCAACATCCAGTTCATAGGGAATTTATCTAGTTGAGTACCAAAATACTCTACCACTTCAAGAAAATTTTCGATACATGTGTATAGGCGATATTTATTAAGGTAATGGTCGAGGTCCAGTTGCAACAGTTCAGTTGAAATCAGATCTATTGCTTTATCTTTGCCTATTTGATCTAAAAGTTCTTGATTTCGCCGAAAGAAATCGGCAAAACACTCAATAAGATTTATAGAAGGATCTATGTAAAATGTTTTAACAGAGTTTGTATAACGGGACAAAACAGCTTCCTTTAACCCAATTGAGACACTATTTTTGTTATTTTGAATGTGGTCTACATGATTACCGATGAAATTAGTTACTGGAATACGATCGTCATCGCAAAAAACAAAAATATCTCCTCTAGCAATTGACATTCCGAGATTTCTTGCTTTTGATCTTCCACCATTTTCTTGTGCAAGATATTTAATGTCAATTTGATTTTCATATCGCTTCACGGTAGATTCGGTATTATCAGTACTACCATCATTAATAATGATGACTTCAAAATTTTTCATCGACTGTTTAGCAAAGCCAGCCAATGTTAAGTCTAAAAAAAAGGATTTATTAAATGTTGGAATGATCACTGAAGAATCCACTAATATTCACTCTCCTAATAAAGTATTGTCTGACTTAGTTTAAACAATCTTAAAATTGAATCGGTTGAGTCATTAACCTTAGATAGATTTAGATTATCTCGCTTGATAAGAAATCCCTTCTCCTTTAAATAAGGTAATCTTTGATATATAATTATATTTAATATAAAGATTGTAATAAATATAACATAAATAAGATATTTTTCCTATTGTGATTTAGTTCAAGGATACGAGATTCGAGAGTTTCTTTAACATCAATTCATACTCTGACAACGAAATAAAATTGGATTGTGCAGCTGACTGGAATATGTTGAACTCATTCTATTGTCCACAGTACTATAATGAATTGATCCATTCTGATCTCGTACAGGGGGTGCCGGATTATTAAAGCAAACAAAGTCATCCGTCTAAGACGACTGTTCATCTGTTCAGGTCTTGGATTGTTACTGGTTGTTGCCGGGTGCGCACTGAAGACGAAAGAAGAAACAAAGCCAAAGTCTGTAAGCGTACCTGCGGATGAAATGACTCCATACCCTGGAATGAAGGTTGGTCACTCGCGATTAGTATCACCCCGGGCATTCCACTTGAACTCCGAGGCAACGATGAAGTTATGTATGAAATTTCTGGCGATATGAGTTACTTATGCGTGAAGTCTGAGGGGAAACTCGAAAGTATGAGCAAGGGAGGGAACAGCAAGAAAGCGGGAGAGCGTTTCTACTGGAACCCATTCTTCGGGGATTCTCAGGTGCAACTCGCTGACATCGGAACCTCTTGGATCCGCATTGTCCGGAAGCAGGAAGGATATACGACAGGATTTGTTCTAATCAAGATATTGCCCTCGCCGATCACGACTGCAGACGGTGGCGGAGGTATGACATTCAAAGCCGATATCATTGCAAGCTTGGAATTCCCCCGGGTAGAAGGGGCTTACCAGACCATCTCCGACGAGAATTTGAAGGAGATAGAATCTGCTTACACAAAATGAAAGTAAATGTCTAGAGTGGAACCCGAAAGTTAAAATCTAATGGTATAATGAGCCGTCCTTAAAACATTAAGGGCGGCTTTATGTATTTAAGAGCAATAAATCACCAGGCTGTCGAGGGTATTAACTAACTGGCAGGATAGCTCCAATAATTCCGCGAATACTCTACATATGTGGTTATTTACGAAGTACTAGTGGAGGTTATTCATGGAAGTTATTATGAAAGACTCAATCGTTCAGTTGGTCCGGGGAGATATAACTAAAACTGAAGTAGAAGCAATAGTCAATGCTGCCAACACTAGTCTGTTGGGTGGAGGCGGCGTAGACGGTGCTATCCATAGAGCTGGGGGAAAAGCAATATTAGAAGAGTGCATGAAGATCCGCAATCAACAGGGTGGCTGTGCAGTTGGAGAGGCGGTAGTTACCACAGGGGGGAACTTGAAGAGCCGTTTGGTTATCCATACCGTGGGGCCCGTTTGGAATGGCGGATTGAACAATGAGGAACAAAAGCTAAAAGACTGTTACAGGAATTCATTAACGCAAGCGGAGTTAAACGAAGCTACAAGTATTGCTTTTCCAAATATAAGTACAGGTATATATAAATATCCGAAAAACTTAGCCTGCTACATAGCCGTAGAGGAAGTGTCTAAGTATTTATTAAATAAGGAAACCAATATTAAAAAAGTAGTATTTGTATGTTTTGATGAAGAAAATTTTGAAATATACAAGAATGAACTAAAGAAGTATTGAGATATGACAAATGCAAAGTAGGCGATATTACTTGGACGATATAAATACGCTAATTCAAAAGTTAGAATGGGACACACCTGTAGAAGAAAAAGAGAATGCAATAAAAAAGCTGCAGTTTGTTAATGATGGTGAGCTTCCCTTATTGTTGCAACCTCTCACGAAAGGGCATTGGGATGGAGCTACTGAAGTAATTATAAATTTAGGATATCCCCGTGTGGAAAGTATATTGCCGGGATTACTTATTTGGATTCAGGATTTGAATTGGCCGGGTGCGCATCAGATTTCTGATTTGTTAAGAGAAATTGGCGATCCGCTAATTCCATATATAAAAGATGTATTTATACAATATAGTGACGATCAAGAATGGATCGGGTGGATATTTGAACTTATAGTGGATCAATGGAATACGAAACAGATCACTCAAATTCAGAATGAATTAATTCAACTTTCTAAAGGAAGAACCAATGATTTGAAGGCCCTGCGAACATTATTGGTTCATCGAATATGCCCGAAAGAAGCAATTGAACTTATAATGCAGGAAAAGAAGAAGAATATAAGCTTAGAGATTCTTGAACTAGAACAATCCAATCCCGGTATGGATTGTGAAGAGCTTCAAAGGGAATTTAGTGAAGTGATCTTTAAGCCTGAATGTTCCAGAGTTTATTATAAGCAAAACGAGGGGGAATTTTCATTATGTAATCATAAATCTAACTTACAGCATTATTTAAGTGAAATTGAGGATTTAGCCCGTGAAGTGTCAGAATTCGTCTAGCAAAATATATCATCACCTACTTATTCAGAATTCACTAAAAAATAAGCAAATGGCTCCGCCCTTATTATCAAAGGGCGGAGCCATTTGTGATTCGTTTAATCAGCAATAATACACTTTCTCTACTTTATATAAAGTATCCTCGATGACCGGGCAGAGAGCGGCATCTGCTTTGTAGAATTTTACCCGGAAATATAAACTTTTCAGAAAATTCTTAATATTATTTTTTTGTCTGAAGGCAGGCAGAAATTCGGAACTCTTCTCAACCTCACCAAAACGTTGAATCCATTGCACTACATCAGTCTGACTGAGCAGTTTTCTGCTTAAAACACTGATTACGGGTCTGACCATCCGCTCATCCTCACCATCGGAGTAAACCCGTTCGGTTATGATCATCTTGTCGTAAACCAGGTCGAGGATGGTGAAGAGGTCAGCTTGATCCAATTCGGAACATTGGGCCAAATCATCTAATGCATCTGCCCCATGAGCTATGGCATGAGCCCAGCCCTTCTCTTCGTCATACCCGCGGTAATCCCGCTCTTCTTGCACACTGTAGAACACTTTCTCTTTGATCTGGTGAACTTGCTCTCTTGAAAGGAATGGGGATTCCCTATGCTTCATGATGAGAAGCGGGATGACCAGCATAGAGAAAGACCGGGTGAATACAGAGTCTGTATTGCTTTCACCGAGCTTATAATGCAAATGGTCAGTATCCAATAGGGCGGGGAGAAGTTGCTCCAGCTCGTCTTCAGAAAGCGAATTACCGGGAATCCAATGGGATAAGGTTGTATAGATTAGATCATCGCGCAGCCCGGCATCCACAGAACCGATGTTATGTATCATTTCTTGTACCAACTGGAAGGGTTCCGCAGGTGTCTGGTAGTCATTTTCTTTGATTAGTATCAACTGATCTTTTAAATTCATGGTTTGCGCTCCTATTGGGTAATTTCCGGACTCTTCTCTTACTATAAGATACAGGCACGATTGGATACAACTTCATCATATCTTAATGCAATCTTAATGTCTTTGAAGAATCCTTAACGCTATATTAATGCCGGAAATGGTAGGCTGAACTTGGAAGTAAATGATAGTTTACTCCGCAGAATTCGAACAGTTCCTTGCCTCTATAATCACGGAATATTCTTCTGTGGTCTTTTTGTTGTGTCTGAGTAGGGTATAGATGCTGCACAATCAAGAATTTTACAAATAAAAAGCGAGTGGTGAAACCCGTGATCTCATTTTTAAAACGATTTCTGATCGGCAGGCCCTTAAAGTCTACTGAATTAGGGGAACAAAAGCTAAATAAAAAGAAAGCACTGGCCATACTGTCTTCAGATGCCTTGTCTTCCGTTGCGTACGGGCCGGAACAAATCTTAATTGTTCTCGTTACGATTGGGGCAGCTGCCTTCTGGTATTCGATTCCGATTGCGATTGGCGTATTAGTATTGCTGACCGCACTCATTTTGTCCTACCGGCAGATTATTTTTGCTTATTCGCATGGTGGTGGAGCCTATGTAGTATCCAAGGAAAACTTGGGGAAGTACCCCGGACTGATTGCCGGCGGTTCGCTGTTGGTGGACTATATTTTAACGGTGGCAGTAAGTATATCGGCCGGCGCGGACGCGATTACCTCAGCTTTTCCAAGCCTGCATGAGCATAAAGTAGTTATCGCTATCGTCTTCGTGATCCTGATTACGATTCTGAACTTAAGGGGTGTCACGGAATCTGCTTCCGTACTCGCCTATCCGGTTTATTTATTCGTGCTGGCCTTATTTATCCTGATTGGTACAGGCCTGTATAACATTTTAACCGGTAACGTTCCGGCAGAGCTGCATACCTCATTGGGCACGCCGGTAGCGGGGATCAGTCTATTCCTGCTGCTGCGCGCATTTTCTTCCGGGAGCTCTGCGTTAACGGGTGTAGAGGCGATATCCAATGCCATTCCGAATTTCAAAAGTCCGGAGGCTTCTAACGCCGCCAAAACCTTAGTGGCCATGGGGGCCTTACTTGCTGTTATGTTCTCAGGAATTGTTGTGCTGGCCTATTATTATGGTATAGCTCCCCGTGCTGATGTGACGGTCGTGTCGCAAATTGCCGAGCAAACCTTCGGCCGGAATGCGATGTATTTCTTCATACAGGGAACCACTGCATTAATACTGATTCTGGCCGCCAACACCGGGTATTCCGCATTCCCTTTACTGGCTGTGAATCTGGCCAAGGATAAGTTCATTCCGCGGATGTTCACCATGCGTGGAGACCGGCTGGGTTACTCTAACGGTATTATCATCCTGGGTGTTCTTTCTATGGTCCTGATTTATGTATTTGAAGGAAAGACAGAGCAATTGATCCCATTATATGCTGTAGGTGTGTTCATTCCCTTTACGCTGTCACAGACAGGGATGATGGTTAAGTGGCTCCGGGAAAAACAGGCGGGCTGGCTGCAAAAATTCATCATCAACACCGTTGGTGCTCTAATCAGCCTTATTGTTACGATGATGTTCTTCTTGACCAAGTTTACACAGGTCTGGCCGGTATTTGTATTTTTGCCGATTCTCCTTCTGGTATTCCACCGGATTCATAAGCACTACGAGGCAGTGGCTGACCAGCTTAGAATAACCACCTGTGAGGAAACAATTAAGATTGAAGGCAATGTAATCATCGTGCCGGTTGCCGGAATCACTCATGTGGTGATGAACTCCCTGGAATATGCCAAATCGCTGAATCCGCAGCAGATTATCGCCGTGTATGTGCCCTTCGAAAGAGAAGAGGAAGCAATATTCGAGGAGAAATGGAAAAAGTGGCAGCCGGAAATAAGATTAGTGACTTTGTATACTCCATATAGAAGCATCGTACAACCGTTGACCAAATTCATTGATACGATCAATTGGAAGGCGGCAGAGTTGAATCATAGGGTAACGGTCATCATTCCACAGTTCATTCCGAAGAAAGGCTGGCATAACATCCTTCATAATCAATCGAGTCTGCTGATACGTGCCCGGTTACTGTTCCGCAGCGATGTTATTGTCACTACAGTGCCTTATCATTTGAAGAAGTAATATGTTTCATACATTAGGCTGGTTCCATAAAAAAGCCTGCACCCCATACCGGGCGTGCAGGCTTTTGGCTATTTCAGATCCCCTAAGCTAAGCCTAAGCGGCCTGCTTAGACGGCAATGCGCGGCGGACAAGCTGGGCTTTTGGCTATTTCAGATCCCCTAAGCTAAGCCTAAGCGGCCTGCTTAGACGGCAATGCGCGGCGGACAAGCTTCGCCAGCTCCATCACGATGACCGAGCCAAGGGCGAGGCCTGTGGCTGTCAGCCAGTGGTCCATCCCGAAGGAAGCGGGAATGGAGAAGATGTCTCTGACGCCGGGCAGGACAGCAATGCCGTAGAAGGCAAAGCAGACCATGACAGCGCCGATCACATATTTGTTGCTGAAGAAGCCGGCTTCCACAGAGGTCTGGCTATTGGACCGGGCTGCGAAGGTCTGGAGCGTACGCGCCAGAATCAGCGTGGTGAAGGCCATGGCGATGCCCATTTCATCGGAATGCTGCAGCCCGATGTATTGGGAGACAATGACGGCAATCCCGATCAGCAGACCGCGGGTAATGACAGCCTGCATCATGCCTCCGGCGAAGATGCCTTCGCCAATGTCCCGTGGCTTGCGGCTCATTACATCCGGCTCAGCCTTCTCCATGCCCAGGGCAATGGCGGGCAGAGAATCGTTCGCCAGGTTAATGAACAGCAGCTGGATCGCGGTGAACGGGTTGATCCAGTCGAAGATCAATGCGAACAGGATAGCGATGATCGCCCCCAGATTGCCGGCGAACAGATAGGCAGTGGCCTTCTTGATGTTGTCGAACACCGTCCGGCCGACAGCGACCGCATTGACGATGGATACGAAATTATCATCGGTCAGGATCATAGCAGCGGAATCCTTGGCTACATCGGTTCCGCTGCCCATGGCTACACCGATATCGGCCTGCTTCAGGGCCGGGGCATCATTGACGCCGTCGCCGGTCATGGCGGTGATTTTGCCTTTACGCTGCCAGGCACGGACTATTCTGATCTTATTCTCCGGAGAGACCCGGGCATAGACACCAATCTGCTCGAGCCTGCTGTCCAGCTCCTCTTCGGACATGGCATCCAGCTCCTGGCCGGTGACCGCGATCTCGTGCTCAGCCATCAGCCCGATATCGCGACCGATCGCCTGGGCTGTGGTTTTATGGTCCCCGGTAATCATAATTGTGCGGATACCCGCTTTATTGGATTCAGCAATGGAGCCATATACCGCCTCGCGCGGCGGATCAATCATCGCTGAGAGGCCAACCAGCACCAGGTTCTGCTCATCTTCAAGGCCTACTTCGGTGACGGTATTCGGCACGGTCTTATAGGCATAGGCAAGCACCCGCAAGGCTCTGCTGGAGAACTGCTCGTTAGCTTCGGTGAAGCGTTCCAGAACCTCCGGTGTCAGCGGGACCTCCTGGCCGCTCAGCAGCACGTGGGTACATCTGCTGAACAGGACATCCGGGCCGCCTTTGGTAAGCAGGGCTTTCTGCCCGTCGAAGGTATGCAGCGTCGTCATCAGCTTGCGCTCCGAGTCAAACGGCAGCTCGGCTTCGCGCGGGAAGTTATCGCGGATCTCGCGGTAATCCCGGTTCTTGCTGTTACTGAAGGCAATCAGCGCAACCTCTGTAGGGTCACCCAGCTCTTTGCCTTCCTCGTTGATGTTGGAATCGTTGCAGAGTACGGCGATATGCAGCAGTCTGCGGGCTTCTTCCGACCATTCATCGGCCTGCAGGCTGAACTGCTCCTGCGATCCTTCCGGCAGGAAGTAGTCGACAACTGTCATTTTATTCTGTGTCAGCGTACCGGTCTTATCCGTACAGATTACACTGGTTGATCCCAGAGCTTCAACAGCGGGCAGCTTGCGGATAATGGCGTTCTGCCGGGCCATCTTGTTGGTGCCTACGGAGAGCACGATGGTTACAATCGAGGACAATGCCTCGGGAATCGCGGCGACGGCTACAGCTACGGCGAACATCAGGGCATTCAGAATCGCTTCGGTCGTGTCGACCGTATCGTTCGAGAGCCAGACGCGTGCAGCCTGAATGGAGAAGATAAGGATGGACAAGCCCAGAACGGCCAGGCCCAGCTTCTTGCCGAAGCTCTCCAGCTTGCGCTGAAGCGGAGTCTGCTTCGCTTCAGCACTCTCGATCAGACCGGCAATCTTCCCAAGCTCGGTGCCGAGAGCAGTTCCTGTAATGACCAGCGTTCCCCGTCCATAGACAACGAGCGAGCCGCTGAAGGCCATATTGCGCCGGTCTCCAAGCGGAGCGTCATGATCAATAGGCTGAATATGCTTCTCCACGGCTTCGGATTCTCCGGTCAGCATTCCTTCGTCAATCCGCAGGCTCCCGGATTCAATAATCCGTCCGTCTGCAGGCACGTAATCGCCAGCCTCAAGTAAGACGATATCGCCGCGGACCAGTTCCCTTGCGGGAATGGACAGCAAGGCTCCGTCCCGGATGACCTTGGCTTCAGGCGCAGACATCTTGCGCAGCGCGTCAAGCGAGCTCTCGGCCTTACGGGTCTGGACAACGCTGATCACAGCATTCAGAATCAGCACTACAAAGATGATGACGGATTCCATGACATGTCCCATCACAATCTGAACTGTTGCTGCTATGAGCAGCACAATGACCATCGGATCTTTGAAATTCTCCAGAAACAGCTTCCAGAGCGGGTCTTTCTGTTTACCTTTTAACTCATTGTAGCCGTCCTTGTTGAGCCGGTTGTCTACTTCAGCAGACGTAAGCCCTTTGACCTGGCTCTGCACTTCTTCCAGGGTGTCTGTCACACTGCGGCGGTAATACTCCATCAGGTACAAGCTCCTCTCCAGTTATTCATTCTCTGTATGGTCCAAATCTACGTTAGAAAATATGACAAGTTTCAACATTTCTCGTTCAGACAGTTAAATACTTATACCCAGATGGACGATGTTCGTATAGAATAGAATGAAAAAATTGAAAATTACAACTCCGTTAAGGACAAGGAATGTCTAGAACAACGGAGGGTACAAAACATGAAAAACACTTTATTAGGTTCTTTGTATTTATCGCTCGCTGCCAGTTTAAAAGAAAAGATTACCTTTAAAAAGGCCTTTTCCATTATTTTAGCAACGATCGGTTTCGGTATTATTGTCGGAAATGCGGGCATTGATCCATCGCTTCAGCTCGGCGGGATATCCCTGCTTGTTGCGGCACTTTCCTGGGGTGGTTATTACTCGGGGAGCAGATTGGCTTGTCCTTTTGGGCAGGGACTGCTCTGATTTGTATGAGAGTTCTACTGATCATTAAGGAAAAATGAGTGTGAAAACATCGGGTCGTCCTCAGTTGAGGGTGGCCTGATTTTTGTTGTGCTGAGAGGATAGTGCGGGGTTACTCCCGAATACAGATGAATGGGTGCAAAATAGCCCATGTAACCGGGATGAAGCCGGAGCAGGAAAATAACTTGAAGGCAGGAAACCACGTTGAACCGGACTTTTCTTTATATTATGTTGTTTATAGTATTCATCCTCTTGTTATCCATGATCGAGCCGTCAGTTATGCATGGGGTACTCGCTGCGGTCATATTGACTTTGTTTAAATATCTGGACACGTTCGTACACGAACTCGGACATTATTTGGCAGGGAGGTTAATGGGGTATCCAATAAAATTAGTGGTCATAGGTGACCGGAAACAGTTTTGGAGTGCAGATATCTTCGGCACATCCTTTATATTCTGCTACGGATTTGGCGGGTTAACGTTTATAGAGATCGGCAAAAAGGCCAGCAGGCTCCGTCATTCTATTTTTGCTCTCGGCGGGGTAATGTTCCAGATAGCTGTAATTGGCATCATCTACTTCACGCTTGGCATTGGCAGTGAACATAATTATTATCTTCCGCTGCTATTCATGGTTCTGAATGTATGGACAATAATAGTTAGTTTATATCCAAGAGATTTTGCCCGGTATGGAAAGTATTACCTCAGTGACGGATTGCTCTTGAAAAGGATACTACAGGCAAAGACGCCTGCGGACATCGGGTTGTAGCATGACTGGACTGAAAGGTAGTACAGGACTCAAAGACTTTACTTTTCTAAAGTATATATAAAAAAATAGCCTCCTTATGAAAATAATAATTACCTGCTATAGTTTGTCTCGAGGCAATTGAATGCCAAAGAAGGAGAGACAACTATATGACAGATAAGCAGCACCATGAGCAGGCAGGCATGAACGGGCCGGAGATTATTATGAATAAACTCCATCAGCTGGAACGGAGAGTTCAACGGCTGGAGGGCATCGAAGAGATAAAAAAACTGAAAGCACGCTATTTCCGTTTTGTGGATGAGAAGAACTGGTCTGAATTAGCAGAAATTTTCACAGCTGAAGTGAAACTCGAACCTGATGGACATGTGTTCAAAAACGGGGAAGAATTCAGTAAAGTGATAAACGATCTAGTCGGAAAAGCGCCTTCTGTTCACCATGGACACATGCCGGAGATTGATTGGATAGATGAGAATCACGCGAAGGGTGTCTGGGCAATGGAAGATTTATTGAGTTTTCCTGATAAGGACGACTCGCCTCCAGGACATAACGGGTATGGTCAATATAGAGAATCCTACGAGCGTGTAGATGGTGTATGGAAAATCAGCAGTTTAAACTTAACCCGGTTCCGGATGGACCCGCTGGCTAACTGGGAGGAGAAATGAATACATCTGCCAGAAAAACAGAGATGCTGGAAACCTTCAACTATCGGCATGCAACCAAAGAATTTGACCCGGAGAGAAAAATTTCTGAAGAGGATTTTCAATTTATTCTAGAGGCTGGCCGGTTATCTCCCAGTTCCGGAGGAAATGAGCCCTGGAAATTCATTGTTGTGCAGAGCCCGGAATTCAGAAATGAATTGGCTCCATATGCATACGGCGCAGTTCGGCAGCTGCCCACATCGAGTCATTTTGTTATGATTTTAGCCAGGAAGGACCTTACCTATGATTCTCCTTATTTAAAAGAGCAGCAAACTCAAACCTTGGAGATGCCGCTGGAAATCTACAAGGGAATGAAGCCGGCATATGCGCAATTTTATCACGACCTGCACTTGGATTCTGAAAGAGCTTTGCTGGACTGGTCCTCCAAACAGACATTTATTGCACTTGGAAACATGATGACGGCAGCGGCGCATATTGAAATCGATTCATGCGCCATTGAAGGCTTCAATCTGGATGCCGTTAATGACCTGCTTCAAAAGAAAGGACTTCTGGGACAGAATGAATATAGCTTAAGTGTCATGGCAGCCTTCGGTTACCGCGTCCGGGAAGGGCGCTCTAAGAAAAGACGTCCGATGAAAGATATCGTACAGTTTGTCTAACGAATTGTCCTTTTTAAGAGGATTGCTGAACAGGAGAATCCCATTCATTTTTCCAGCGGTTGATCTGCTCAAATACCTTCGAAAAGGCTTTTCCCTTTTCGGTAATTGAATATTCGACGGTTACGGGTACCGTGGGAAAGACCTGGCGGTTTAACATTTGATGTTCTTCTAAATTCCGTAATGTATCTGTTAGGCCTTTCGTATTGACGTTACCTAAATTCCGTCGTAGTTGGTTAAAACGCTGAGGTTCCCTAAGAAGCTGTGTCATCACCAGAAAAGTCCATTTTCCTGAAAGAAACTGTAAAACCTCAGATATTGAATCAATACAGCTACTCTCAAACTTTGATTCTTCCAATGCGCTCATCTCTCATTCTTTTATGATATCGAACTAAAAAATAAAGTAACTAATTTAATTATAGTATAGTGAAAATGATTAGGACTGTCACTGGGAGTTGTATACTGATTTGGTTATTCGATGAGATGTAATGATGCCAGGCTACCGGTAAGATCGGTGGCCTGTTTTTTTATGCAGTAATTAACTGATTGTTCCATTTCGCTATTTTATGCCTAGCACAGAGCAGGAACCAAAAATAGTGGTATTTTTCCCAATGAGGGGTTCCTTATGTCTGAGAGAGTCTGGCACTATAATATGAATGCGGTTACATAAAACCGAGGATTGAATATAAAAGGGGAGGCAAAGTATGAAAAGTATGAAGCGTGTTCTAGCGGGGATCTCTACACTGGTTTTGATGTCATCTGCTCTGGCAGCGTGTGGAGGCAATAATAATTCAAGCTCATCCGGCGCAAACGCAACAACTGCTCCAGCAGCTAATACTGCTGCAGAGGCTACAACTGCTCCAGCAGCAGGATCTGGTGAGAAAGTTACTATCAATCTCTGGAGCTTCACGGACGAGATTCCAAACATGACCAAGAAGTACATGGAGCTACATCCTGAAGCGAATGTGGAATTCAAAACTACGATTGTCGCAACTACAGATGGAGCCTATCAGCCTGCTCTTGACCAGGCGCTGGCCGCTGGCGGAAAAGATGCACCAGATATTTATGCTGCTGAAGGGGCATTCGTACTCAAATATACACAAGGCGATGCATCCACTTTTGCCGCCAATTATGCTGACCTGGGCCTTACCGATCAAATGGTTAAGGACGCAGGCATCGCTCAATATTCTGTTGATATCGGCAGCAAAGACGGTCAACTGAAAGGTCTGGGCTATCAGGCAACAGGCGGAGCCTTTATCTATCGCCGCTCGCTTGCCAAGGATGTGTTTGGAACAGATGACCCGGCTACTATCAAGACTGAAATCGGTCCAGGCTGGGATAAATTCTTCAGTGCAGCAGAGAAGCTGAAAGCTAAAGGATATGCCGCAGTTTCTGGTGACGGCGATATCTGGCACGCGATCGAAAACAGTTCTGATAAAGGCTGGATTGTCGATGGCAAGCTGCATATTGATCCGAAGCGTGAAGAATTCCTTGATCTTTCCAAGAAGCTTAAAGACAATAACTACTACAACGATACGACAGATTGGCAAGAAGCCTGGTTCGCCGATATGAACGGCACTGGCGAAAAACCGGTCTTCGGTTTCTTCGGTCCTGCTTGGCTCATTAACTATACGTTAAGCGAACATGCAGTAGAAACAAAGGGTGACTGGGCAGTTACTGAATCACCAACAGGCTTCTTCTGGGGAGGCACTTGGTTGCTCGCTAACAAAGACGTAGTCAAGGACGAAGCCAAGAAACAAGCCGTTGCCGACTTTATCAATTGGGTAACACTCGACACCTCTGAAACCGGACTCCAGTACTACTGGGCTAACGGAACGATGAAAGATGGCGAGCAAGGTGCGAAGGACAGCGTTGCTTCCTCCGTTGTTATGGATAAGTCTAATGGTGAACTGGAATTGGTTGGCGGACAGAACATTTTCGATATCTTTGTTCCGGCTAATGCCAACGCTTCCGGTAAGAACTTGACTGCATTCGACGAAACGATCAACAAGCTCTGGCGTGATCAAGTACGCGAATATACTGCAGGCAACAAGGACCGTGCGAAAGCGATCGAAACCTTCAAACAGCAAGTCAAAGATCAACTGAATATCGATAGCGAATAAAAAGCAATCGAAGGGGCGGGGGAGTCATCCCGCCCCTTCATATCAACTAAAGGGGTGAGAGCATGCGCCGCAATGGTGTGAACTACTCTAAATTTGGCTATATTTTTACGTTTCCGTTTGTTTTGGCATTTCTGATCTTCTCACTTTATCCTATTTTATACACCGCATTCATCGGGTTCACCGATTTGCAGGGATTAATACCAAAACCAATACATATTTTGGATAATCCTTTTCAGAATTTCAAAGATTTGATCCTTAGTAACGCCTCTTTCCGAAAATCTCTGATTAACACCGGGATACTCTGGATTGTCAACTTCGTTCCCCAAATTCTTCTTGCACTCTTGCTTACTGCATGGTTTACGAACCAGCGTCTCAAAATAAAAGGACAAGGTTTTTTCAAGGTTCTGCTGTATATGCCTAATATTATTACTGCGGGTACAATCGCCTTGCTTTTCAGTACTCTGTTTGGCTATCCAATGGGTCCAGTAAACAGTTTCTTTGAAATGATGGGTTGGTCCGATGCTCCGATCTACTTCCTTCAGGATAAGACAACAGCGCGGGGCATTGTGGCGTTCATCCAGTTCTGGATGTGGTACGGGAACACCATGATCATTCTGATCGCAGGTGTTATGGGTATCAATCCCGCGCTCTTCGAGTCTGCAGCGATTGACGGTGCAAACGGAGTTCAAACGTTCTTCCGGATCACGCTGCCAAGTTTACGTACAATTCTACTATTCACACTGATTACATCTATGGTCGGTGGCTTGACCATGTTTGATATTCCGCAGCTCTTCCTTGCGGGCGGACCGGATGACTCTACGCTTACCACGTCCATGTTCATTTATGGGCAAGCCTTTAAGGGAAGCTATTTATACAATCGCGCTGCTGCTGCGAGTATGATTATGTTCTTGATTTCAGGGGTATTGTCTGTACTTGTGTTCTATTTAATGCGTGACCGTGACGCGGCAAGACTTAAAAAAATCGAAAAAATGCACCGGAAATCCGCCAAGAGCAGCCATAAGGGGGGCGTATCACATGAACAATAATCAAAAAGACGGAAACGTCACCCGGAGGATCAACAAGACGATTGTCTATATCGTCTGTATCTGTCTGGCGGTACTCAGCGTTCTTCCGTTTTGGATCATGTTTGTAAACGCCACCCGCTCTTCGGCAGAAATTCAAAGCGGTATCTCACTGTTTCCTTCGACACATATGATGGACAACCTACGGGTACTGCTCGAAAAGAGTTTCGATCCGATTCAGGGGTTCATGAATTCATTTATTATCTCTTCTTCAGCAACTCTCTTAACGGTCTATTTCTCCTCCCTGGCGGCTTATGGTCTTGTGACCTATAGCTGGAAGCTGCGCGGGGCATTCTTTACCTTTATTTTGTGCGTAATGATGATTCCTTCTCAGGCAAGTGCCATCGGATTCTATCAGTTCATGTATAAAATCCATTGGACCAACAGCTTTCTCCCACTGATTCTGCCTGCAATTGCAGCGCCGGCGGTAGTGTTCTTTATGCGCCAATATCTGCTGGCAACGCTGTCGATTGAGATCGTGGAAGCAGCACGCGTAGACGGGTCCGGTGAATTCAAAACCTTTAACCGGATTATCCTGCCGCTGATGGTTCCGGCAGTGGCGACGCAGGCAATCTTTGCCTTTGTGGGGAACTGGAACAACCTGTTCATGCCGCTCATCCTGCTTACCCAAAAAGATAAGTATACGATGCCGATCATGGTCAGTTTGCTTCGCGGGGATATTTACAAGACGTCGTTCGGCTCAATCTATATGGGTCTGGCTTTGACGGCTTTGCCGCTGTTTGTAGTCTACTTCCTGTTATCCCGTTACATTATCGCGGGTGTAGCACTTGGCGGCGTCAAAGAATAAACCCACTCAGATTCATCCCAAATTGAGTTCTGTTGATTAGCTAAATTATGGTTATGGAAACGTAGTAGAATTTTTCTTGAGGCCGCCACATTGCGGAGATCTGCAGAGGTGTAGAAGATTTACGGAATGAGCGATTTCTTTGCTACTTATTTTGGCTAATCAACAGGCGTACTCCCGATAATGCACAACATTATCGGGAGTTTTTTTATTTTCACACCCATCCATTAGTGTGTATAATAAACGTTACTTGTCCATACGGATGTACTTTATAGCATGCTTAATACAAAGGAGTTGCCCGCTGCATGATGAGGCTGCAAGATGAATACGCGGTGACAACGGAGCCTGGGAATGCAGAGAGGCTGCTTGAGGCAGAAACAGCCAGACTGGTCCAGCTGATCTCTGCCCTTGTTCCTCATGACGGTACCTTTAGCCAGCGCATACCCGGGCTCTATGTCAGCCGGTATTCACGTACCGATAGAGATACCATCAAAACCTTCTATTCCACCTCGTTTATAATCGTGGCCCAAGGGTCAAAGGATGTCATGATCGGGCAGGAGGTTTATCATTTTGACAAATCGCAGATGATTCTGTTGCCTGTCGCCCTGCCGTTAGCCATGCAGCTCATGGAGGCCAGTTCATCTGAGCCTTATCTTGCCGTGAGGCTGGAGCTTGATCCGCAACGGATTAGCGAATGGGTCCTGAAGCTGTACCCCCAGGGTTTGCCCCCGGTACGTCAGATGAGTAAAGGTTACATTGCTGATGTCAATCTGAGTATCATTAACGCAGTGGCGAGACTGGTGGAATGCCTGCACAATGACGGTGATGCTGAATTGCTTGCCCCGCTGGTTCTGGATGAAATTCTGATCCGGATTCTGCGCAGTCCGATTGGCGCCCAGGTTGTGGAGATGGGGTTCGCGGAGTCGGATGTGCAGCGGGTGTCGAAGGTCATAACCTGGCTGCAGGGCAACTTCTCCCGGCAGATGAAGGTTGCTGAGCTGGCGGAGCTGGTACATATGAGTCCATCTTCTTTTCATGTGCATTTCAAGTCCGTCACCTCCATGAGCCCGCTGCAATATCAAAAAGCGCTGCGCCTTCACGAAGCCAGACGTCTGATGTTAGCCAGCGCCATGGACGCGACCACTGCCTGCCGGCTTGTCGGATATGTGAGTGATTCCCAATTCAGCCGGGATTACAGCCGGTACTTCGGAAATCCGCCAAGCAGAGATATTGCCAGATTACGTCAGCAAACCCACAGAACCGACTGAACCATTCCTTCGGGAAGCCCGCAGCCGCTTGGTCTGCGGGTTTTTGGCATGCGGCAAGAGACCAGGCTGCCTTTCTTGTAGGATCGGGCAAAAAGGGAAAGGAAACAGGCAAAGGTCCTGGTAATGCGCAGACTATAATGAGTGTAGCCTTGCTCGAGCGGCGGCAACACGTTATGCCGCCAGGGTGAACCGGGCAGTTCTACCAAACAATAGTTATAGGAGGAAATTAATATGCGTGTTTTTGTCACAGGTGCTACTGGTTTTGTCGGCTCTGCCATTGTACGTGAATTGATAGATGCGGGGCATGATGTACTTGGCCTCGCCCGTTCGGATGAGGCTGCAGCTGCGCTTGCTGCTGCCGGGGCCGTCATACACCGCGGTTCTTTGGATGATCTGGACAGCCTGCGGCGGGGAGCGGCTGGAGCGGATGGTGTTATCCATGCCGCGTTCATTCACGATTTCTCGGATATTACGGCTGCAGGCGAGTCAGACCGGCTTGCGGTCGAAGCAATAGGGGCCGAGCTTGCGCAGTCCGGCCGGCCGTTAGTCGTAACCTCTGTGATCGGGCATCTAACGCCGGGTCAGCTGGGAACAGAAGAGGATGCACCCTATCCTGGCTCTGTGAAGCATCGCTCGGCCTCGGAGGAAGCGGCCCTTGCATTGGCAGCGCAGGGCGTACGCGTATCGGTGCTGCGGCTCCCGCTATCCGTGCATGGTGATGGCGATATCGGCTTTGTTCCGGGCCTAATCAATATGGCCCGTACTACAGGAATCTCGGGATATGTGGGCGATGGCGCAAACCGCTGGCCAGCTGTGCACCGGCTGGATGCCTCACATCTCTACCGGCTGGCGCTGGAATCAGCTCCTGCCGGAGTTCGGCTGCATGCAATCGGCGATGAAGGTGTGCCGGTCCGTGATATTGCCGGCGTAATCGGCCGCCGGCTCGGGGTACCTGTAGTCAGCATTCCCCCTGAAGAGGCAGGAGGGCATTTCGGCTGGCTGGCTCACTTTGTGGCGCTGGATATCCCAGCTTCGAGCATCTGGACCCAAGAGCAGCTTGGATGGAAGCCTGTGCATCCGGCACTCCTTCCAGATTTGGACCGGGAGCAGTATTTCATACGGAGGTAGAGAGCTGCATTCATAGAAGGGCAACTGGAGCTGTCAAAAAAAAAATAAATATCGGATGAGTCAGGACTTATTGTACAATTGGAGGGATGATGTGAGGTTCCATTTATTAGCTTACAGGGAGGAAGAATGGATGAAAATCGGTTTTCTGATTATTGATCTGCAAGAGGTGCATTTGGGCAAGGTGGAACAGAAAGTAATAGATCAGGCCTGCGAGTTCATTAATTATGTCTCGGAGCTGCTGCGCTCCAAAGATCATACTGTGATTCATATCCAGGACATCGAGGGGATGCAGCCTTCTGATGAGGAGAAATTCAAGATTATTCCGGGCATTGAAATTAAGGAGACGGATCTTAGAGTGACTAAGGAATATTCGAATGCCTTCTGGAAGACCGATCTGGAAAAGATTGTGCTGGAGCAGGGCATCGATCTGCTGATTCTCTCGGGATATGCCGCTGAGCACTGCGTACTGTTCACCTATAACGGGGCTATGGAAAGAGGGTTCAAGGCTGTACTTCTGCAGGATGGGATTCTAAGCTCGAAGAGTGACGTGATTCCTGCAACCTACAGGGACCGCAAACTGATCTCGTATCCTGTGATTGAAGCGTTAGTGCAGTAAGGGAGTCTTGCAGGGCTGGAGGAAGAACAATGGAACGGTATATGGTCTACAATGCGGAGAACGACGGTCAAACGCTAGTAGTGCTCCCGGCGCTGGGTGAACGAAAGGAAATATATGCTCCTCTGGCTGCACAAATGGCAGATTTCAGGTTCATAGCAATCGACCTGCCAGGGCATAACCAGGACAATCAGGCAGATGTGTCGATTGGAGCTTTTGTATGGGAGATTAAAAGGATTCTGAATGATCTGCAGATTTCGGCAGCGCATCTCGTAGGCAATTCTATCGGCGCATGGATATGTGAGGCCTTTTATGCGGAGTATCCTGCTTATGTGAAGTCACTTACTTTGCTCGATGGCGGATATTATTTCCTTGCGGACAGGGAAGATGATGAGGGTGAGATTATGTTACCCGTCATTGATAGTCTGGAGGAGCTTGAGCAGGCAGTGGATGAAACCGTCCTGGCGATGGACAAGCTTGCTGAATCCGAACAACAATTATTCAAGGACTATTTAATGAATAACTTCTACCTGCAGGGTGATTCCTATATGCACCATAGCCGTGAACAGGCCTTAAATCGTCTGAGCAAGGAAGTAACTGCCACCGATTATTGCCTGAAGCAAGCGGCTGAACTTCCTTTGATATTGCTGTTGGCAGAAGAGAGTATGGATGAATTCAGTCTGGAGAAAATGCAGCTTTTCAAGGTTGCCCACCCTAATGCGGATGTGAAAATAATCGGCAGAGGCTATCACTTCCTGCCGATTACGAATGCGGCAGATGTGGCAGCGGCGATGCGTGAATTGCTAAGTCCGCAGTAACACCGCTTCTTTATTTCAGCAGGAGCATAAGAATACGCCAAAAACACTTCAAGAGCTGTTAAGCGCCTGAAGTGTTTTTGGCGTATTAGAGTCACAATATCAGTTATTTAGCCTCAGTGCGTGCTAATTCCTTATGCACGATAGGGGCAACCTTGGTGCCCAATAGCTCAATGGCGCGCAGCACCTCGCGGTGCGGCATGGTGCCTACATTCACATGCAGGAAGAAGCGGGTCACGCCAAGATTCTTGCGCAGAAGGATGATCTTCTCGGCTACATATTCGGCATCGCCGACATAGAGTGCGCCGCGCAGGCTGCGGGCATCGTCAAAGGCCGCACGGTTGTAGGTTCCGCCCCAGCCCCGTTCGCGTCCAATGACATTCATCTGGGCTGCGGTGGACGGGTAGAACAAGGCGGCTGCCTGTTCGTTAGTTTCACCTACGAAGCCGTGGGAGTGCGTGGCAATCTGCAGCTTGTCGGGATTATGTCCCGCGCGGACAGCGGCTTCCTTGTATAAGGCGACGAGCGGAGCAAAGCGTTCCGGCATGCCGCCAATGATCGCGAAAGCGATCGGAAGACCGAGCGTTCCGGCCCGAACGGCGGATTCAGGATTGCCGCCGCTGGCCACCCAGACGGGAAGAGGGTCCTGGACGGCGCGGGGATAGACGGCAAGGTTATTAATCGCCGGGCGATGGCCGCCGCGCCAGGTGACCTTCTCAGAAGCACGGATCGCCAGCAGCAGCTCCAGATTCTCCTCGAACAATTCATCATAATCATCCAGGCTGTAGCCAAACAGCGGGAAGGACTCAATGAATGAGCCGCGGCCCGCCATAATCTCTGCCCGGCCATTCGACAGTCCATCCAGAGTGGCGAAGTCCTGGTACACCCGGACCGGATCATCTGAAGACAAGACACTGACCGCGCTGGTCAGTCTGATCCGCTTGGTCGTAGCTGCCGCTGCGGCAAGAACTACAGCCGGAGCACTGCCTGCATAATCGGCCCGGTGATGTTCACCTATGCCATATACGTCCAGGCCCACCTGGTCAGCGAGCACAATTTCTTCTACGGCTTCGCGCAGTCTCTCCGCATGGCTAATAGCCTTGCCGGTTACCGGATCAGGCGTAGTCTCCAAAAACGTGCTTATTCCTATTTCCATCAATTGTTTCTCCTCGGCCATATCAATCCGCCCCCTTCTTCATGTACTCATTCTACTATACTTTATAATGTTTCTCAACTTTAGTAAGTGAAATTTATAATGGAAAGTGATCTATAACTTGACCACATTCGCCGTTACCGCCGCTCGTCCACAGACATAAATATATTGTAATACGATGAAAGCGGTGATCAGGATGGGAAGCGGAGTAGGGAATACGGCGAGCGGCTTTGCTGCGCATGCCGAGGGGCTGAATACAACAGCAAGCGGTGCAGCCGCTCATTCTGAAGGCTTCTCTACACTTGCCAGCGGAGATACCTCGCATGCAGAAGGCAATACTACTATTGCCAGCGGAAGCGCATCGCATGCGGAAGGCTATCTCTCCCAGGCAACGAATGATACGGCACATGCAGAAGGAACTTCTACTATAGCCAGCGGAGTAGCCGCGCATGCAGAAGGTTATTTAACCAACGCAATGGGCGAAAGCTCACATGCGGAAGGCTCGACGACACTGGCTGCCGGCCTCGAAGCCCACTCTGAAGGGTTCGGCACACAGGCTTGGGGCGCACGTTCACATACAGAAGGCTTCAATACTTCGACGCAGACGACAGCTATCAATGCCCATGCGGAAGGAGAGGGCAATTCAGCCAGCGGCCGGGCCTCCCACGTAGAAGGCGGCGGTGTCGATCCGCTGGATAATCCGGCACCAAGCTTTGCCAGCGGAGCCAGCTCGCATGCCGAGGGAGTAGGAACCACGTCCATGGGCTTCGCCTCACATGCGGAGGGCGGCACTGCGGACATCACCCTAGCCGCCGGGCCCTCAGCTCTTGGCGACTTCTCGCATGCCGAGGGGCAGAATACAGTGGCCAGCGGTTCGGCTTCCCATGCCGAAGGATTAGCAACAACGGCCAGCGGCAATGTGGGTGCGCACGCTGAAGGGCAGAATACAACGGCCAGCGGAACAGCCTCGCACGCCGAGGGCTTCCAGACTACAGCCAGCGGGGCTTCCGGCCATGCCGAAGGGGCCAACACACAAGCCAGCGGCTCCTTTTCCCACGCCGAGGGAGTCGGTACATTGGCGAATGCGCCTTATGCGCATGCCGAAGGTGCGGATACTACTGCTTCCGGCCAGGCTTCCCATGCGGAAGGGTTCCAGACCCAGGCTTTTGCTCCGAACTCCCATGCCGAGGGGGAAGCGACGATTGTTCTCGCGGAGCATACAGGCGCCCATATCATGGGCCAGAACGGCTCAACGCGGTTTCCGTATTCGTGGCATTTGGCCAACGGGCTGGCGGTCGGCCCTACCTTTAACTCGGCAGTGATTGAAGGGCTTACGGGTAATATTTATCTGGATGGTACGCTGATGTCTCCAGGTGCAGCAGATTATGCAGAAATGTTCGAAACCTCGGACGGGCTCACCATTGACGCAGGTTATTTCGTTACGTTTGATGGGGCCAGTGACAGAATCCGCAAAGCCAAGGCAGGGGATGAATATATTCTTGGTGTCATCAGCGCCAGACCGGCTATCGTTGCCGATTCGAGTGACCTGCGCTGGAACGGCATGTTCGTAACCGATGAGTGGGACCGGATTCTGTATCACGAGGTAGAGGTCGCTGAGGTTAGAAATGAATACGGCGATATTGTCCGTGAGGCGGGTACGAAATCAGAACCGGTGCTTAACCCTGAATGGGATGGCTCCCGGGAATATGTTTCCCGCCAGGACAGGGAAGAATGGGTAGCTGTAGGAATTGTCGGCAAGCTGCTTGTCCGTGATGACGGTACCTGTGTAGCCGGGGGCTACTGCCGCCCGGATGATAACGGAATGGCAACGGCAGCGGATACTGGTTACCGGGTAATGAAGCGTACGGGTGAACGTCAGATTCGCATTTTTGTGAAATAACCGGCCGGATCAGCGGCCCAGCCAAACAAAGCCAAGCGAACCGGGATGACCCCGGATCCGCTTGGCTGTTCGCTGTCCTCAGGATTTATCCTTTTTGACAGCAAGCTGTACGATCATAATGATGAGAACGAGCAATGCGATGAGCTGATCTGTACTCATGGTGGTCCGGCCTCCAATCCACTGGCAAGGATGGCTCTTCGGACCTGCATCTCCTCTCCAAGAAGCTGCTGCGTTCCCCATAATCTAGCCTATGAACCGGCAGAGAAGGTTAGTACTTAAGGATATAAAATATTGTTATAGCAGCAGCTTCTCCATAATCATGACATCAGTCATCCGGCCGTCCAGTTTCCCCTGTTTCTCGAGTACGCCAACCTCACGGTAACCGCTTTTGCGGTATAAGCCCTGGGCCATTGGGTTAAAGGGAAAAGTGAACAGCACAATTTTATAGAAATCAGCCGCTACGGCCTTTTCCTCCAGGGCATGCAGTAATAGACTGCCAATGCCGCGGCCGCGGGAGGCACGTTCAATATAAATGGAGAGATCGGCGACACCGTCATAAGCGCAGCGGTGGGAATAACGATTGAGCGAAGCCCAGCCCAGAACACTGCCTTCGGCTTCGGCAACGAGTATAATAAAGCGTCCTTGATGTTCCTGGAACCAGTCAGACATCGCATTCAAATCTTTAGCTGAGCTTTCCAGTGTAGCGATCCGGTCTTCAATCCCCTGGTTATAAATATGCAGAATGCCGGTGAGGTCTTGGAAGGTGGCAGGACGAATCATTAATGTCGAAAGCATATTATCGGCCTCCTAAGGTACCTTGCGAATTATGGCTTCACAGCAGTAATTACTGCTGAGGCAATATACTGGTCAATGTCTGCACCGGGAACCCAGTCTTTAATGAAGGTGCGGGATTCATCCTTAGGTTCGACTGATATCCGGATGAAACCGCTGTTTGCCAGCATGGTCTGCAGGACAGGTACGGAGGAGGCTCCTGAGATGCAGCCGGAATAAAGGTTGCCCAAATCCTGTGCGATTTCAGGAGGCAGCTCAGCAGTGGTAACGATGTCGGATATCGCCAGCCTTCCGCCGGGCAACAGCACCCGGAACGCTTCATTGAATACTTGCTGCTTATCAGGAGAGAGGTTGATTACGCAGTTGGAGATAATGACGTCTATGATGGCATCGGCGACAGGCAGATGCTCGATTTCTCCCAGCCGGAAG
The DNA here is from genome assembly GCF_000802655.2 of Paenibacillus sp. IHB B 3415. NCBI lineage: Bacteria > Bacillati > Bacillota > Bacilli > Caryophanales > Paenibacillaceae > Paenibacillus > Paenibacillus sp. IHB B 3415. The sequence continues at coordinate 24,149 of NZ_JUEI01000034.1, forward strand.
CTGGTATTGGCGTAATGTCCCCGGGCAGCATTATCACGTGCCCGGCTGATCATTTCAGGGGTCATGTCTACACCTATGACAGAACCGGACGCTCCCACCTGGCGGGAAGCCAGGAAACAGTCGAAGCCGCCGCCGCTGCCAAGATCCAGAACGGTTTCTCCAGGCTGCAGTCCGGCAATCGTCTGAGGGTTGCCGCAGCCAAGTCCAAGGTTCGCGCCTTCCGGCACAGCGTTCAATTCTTCGCCGGAATAACCAAGACTTGCGGAAATGCTGTTGAAATCGGCTGGTGCCGAACAGCAGTCAGAAGAAGCCTCCTCCGGGCAGCAAACGGAGGGAGCAGATTGGCCGGTAACAGCGATTTGCTGATACCGGGTTCTTACATTTTGGCGGATTCCATCATGAGTAGGTTGGTTCAAGTTCATCACTCCTTTATAATAATTGCAAATTGCAACTATATAACGAAAGAAATCAGCCTGAGACAGGCGCGCAGCATTTGCTTGATTTCCCCATAGCTTCATTGAAGATCTTTACGGACCGCAGTACCGTTTCCTGTTCAAATTCAGACATGTAGGAGAAGACTTCCTCCAGATATTCATTCATTTGCCGGTCGATGGTTCCGGCTACAGATGAGCCTTGCTCTGTTAAAGACAATACAAACACCCTGCCGTCGGAGGGATCGGGATTTTTGCGGACAAGTCCCATTTTGACCAGAGCCTGCACCTGGCGGCTGAAAGTTGTAACATCCGTTCCGAGCACTTCCGCAATTTGCTGCATGGACGGATTATGCCTCCGCTGTACTTCATAGAGCAGATGGCTCTGGGCCAGAGAAATGTCATGCCCGCCTACGGTGCAGCAGTTTTTGTTAAGCAGACCGAAGCGGCGGGTCATGATCTGAAAGAGCTCGCGTGCATTTTCCATTGAAGTTCACCTCATATTTCAGTTATAGCTTATATATTTGTAAAGTGCAACTATAGAATCGAAATATTACCTCTTGTCCTTTTGATAAGACTGTTTTAGTATATAAGCATTGGCTTATATACTAAGGAGGCTGAACCGCGATGGATAAGCTTAACGAGGTGGCTGATGACCTGAAGCTTCTGGGAGACAAGACCCGCCTGATGATGCTTGGACTGCTGCAGGAGCGGGAATGGTGTGTCTGTGAGTTCGTCGAACTCTTTGAGATCTCGCAGCCGGCCATCAGCCAGCATCTGCGTAAACTGAAGGATAAGGGGATGGTGAAGGAGAGCAAACGCGGGCAGTGGGTGCATTACTCCCTGAATGTGGAGGGCAAGCCGCATATCACGGCCGTCCTGCATGGACTGCCGGATTCACATACTCTGCTGTCGTCATTGAATAAGACAGAGGTTACTGCCTGCTGCGACTGATATTATACTAGATCGATGAGAACGTCTGGAGGACAGGCTGGCGTTACTCTTATATATAAATTTATCTGATTGGGGAGTGCTGCGGGAAATGTTGCTGCGGGTCAAACGGAGGGCGGGATTATGGTTGTCTTAGCCAGCCTTATTTTTGTTATTACTTTAATCTTTGTGATCTGGCAGCCGCGGAAGTTATCCATTGGCTGGTCAGCCTGCGGCGGAGCGCTGCTGGCCCTGGCGGCAGGCGTGGTCAGCTTCGGGGATGTCCGCGATGTGACGCTGATTGTGTGGAATGCCACGCTGGCCTTTGTAGCTATTATTCTGATTTCTTTGATACTCGACCGTGTTGGATTCTTCGAATGGGCGGCACTGCATATGGCTGCGGCGGCACGCGGCAACGGTACGCTGATGTTCATCTATGTCATCCTGCTGGGCGCAGTGGTAGCGGCGTTGTTTGCCAATGACGGGGCGGCGCTGATCCTGACACCGATTGTGCTGGCGATGGTCCGGGCGCTGAATTTTGATGAGAAAAAAGTGTTTCCCTTCATTATCGCCAGCGGCTTCATCGCCGACACGACTTCGCTGCCGCTGATCGTCAGCAATCTGGTCAATATTGTATCCGCCGATTTCTTCGGCATCAGCTTCACGGAATATGCAGGACGTATGCTGCTGCCTACGCTGTTCTCGCTCGCCGCCAGTATTCTGGTCTTATACCTGTTCTTCCGCAGAAGTATACCCAAAGTGTACGACACTGCCGGGATGAAGCTCCCGGAGGAGGCGATTAAGGACAAGCGCATGTTCCGGTTATCCTGGGGCGTGCTGGCGCTTCTGCTGGCCGGATATTTTGTCAGTGAATTTCTGAACATTCCGGTTTCTGTTGTGGCAGGTGTAATCGCGGTTTGCTTCCTGCTCATGGCCCGCCGGAGTCCCTACGTCAAGACGATGGAAGTGGTCAAGGGCGCGCCGTGGGCGATTGTCTTTTTCTCCATTGGCATGTATGTCGTGGTGTATGGCTTGCGTAATGCCGGACTGACCGATGTGCTTGCAGAGATGATCAGTGAGGTGGCGGAACACGGTTTGTTCGCAGCAACGATGGGGATGGGCTTCCTCGCCGCGATCCTCTCCTCAGTGATGAATAATCTGCCGACTGTGCTGATTGGGGCGCTGGCCATTGATAACGCACAGGCGACAGGTCTCATTAAAGAGGCTCTGATCTACGCGAATGTCATCGGTTCCGATTTGGGTCCGAAGATTACGCCGATCGGCTCGCTCGCTACTCTGCTGTGGCTGCATGTGCTATCAGGCAAAGGTGTAAAGATCTCTTGGGGCACTTATTTCAAAACAGGAATTATTCTGACGATTCCGACGTTATTTATCACATTGTTAGGTTTGTATCTGCAACTGAAGCTGTTCTAATCTAATCCTGAAGGAGAAATCAGACATGAGCAAAAAGACAATCTATTTCCTGTGCACGGGGAATTCGTGCCGGAGCCAAATGGCGGAGGGCTGGGCGAAACAATTTCTCGGGGACGCCTGGAATGTGTACAGTGCGGGAATTGAAGCGCACGGCTTGAATCCCAAGGCAGTACAGGCAATGAACGAGGTGGGGATCGATATTTCTGCCCAGACCTCGGATATTATTGATCCTGCGCTGCTTAACAGTGCTGATCTCGTAGTAACATTATGCGGGGATGCCGCCGATAAATGTCCGGTGACGCCTCCGCAGGTACGGCGGGAGCACTGGGGATTCGATGATCCGGCCAAAGCGCAGGGCAGTGAGGAAGAGAAGTGGGCGGTATTTCAGCGGGTCCGTGATGCAGTCGGCGAGCGGATCAAGCGGTTTGCAGAGACTGGTGAGTAGAGGTTTCCTATACGGGAACGAAACACAAACTAATGATTAAGAACAAAAGGCGGTGCAGACGGGGTGTCTGACCGCTTTTTATGTTGTTCTGGAAAGAATGCAGTTCGAACAATTGGAGTTACCCATTAATTATAGGACGATCATTAAAATCTTGCAGAAAATACAACAATTTTCTCCGGATATGGCTTCTTAAACAATAATGTTGTATGAATTACAACATTTTTACTGCTTCAGCTTCTTAATGGAGGATATTATTGTATTTTGTGCAACAATTCTCCCAAACAGCCGGATATTCAGATGATCAAGTTGCAGAATGTACAACATTAAGGCCGGTCTATACAGCTGACCTTAAGGATTTTCACTTCAGCCGCTTGGTTGGGGTAAAGATAAGGCCATAGGGCAGACTGACCTGCCCAATCCAGTCTCAAACTGAGCAAGACAACGCGCTACTTCTTTTGCTTCCCAAGCCCATGCTCATGCCCGTGCCCCTGCTCCTGCTCCTGATCCGGGTATTTCACGACAGGCCATTTCACTTTGCGCAGGGCATCCATCAGCTCCGGCCCCACATTCAGATTGCTGCTGACCAGTTCATGGGGAGTAAGCGCCATCCACTGGTTCAGGGAGACATCGGCGAACCGGTCGCTCCGGAACATTTCCAGGAACCAGAGCGTGTCTGTCCCGGTATTCTGAATATAATGTCCCTGGGCAAAAGGCACATAGCCGACATCTCCGGCTCTGACGTTAAATGTACGCGCTGCGCCGTCCCCGCCAAAGACCGTCATCCGGCCTTGCCCGGTCAGATAATACTGCCACTCGTCATTATTCGGATGCCAGTGCAGCTCCCGCATGCCGCCGGGCTCAATCTCCACCAGCGCGGCGGCAATGTTCCGGGAGATGGGGAAATTGCTGGAGTCGACAATCCGCACACTGCCTCCGGGCGTCCGAAGCGGCGGCTGGGCCAGCAGCTGATGCTTGAAGCTCAGCGGAATTTCTCCATAAGGTGACTCGACTCTCTGACTCTCAAGGGGGCCGGGCACCTGATCCTGATATATATACACTTGTTCCTTCGGAATACACTCAAATGCAGATTCAGGTACGCCGAAGTTGGCGGACAGGACCTCTGGCGGCGTATGGGCGAACCAGTCGGAGATCGACAGGGTGTTCAGATCCGAGAAGCTTCCATCGTCAAAAACAAGCAAAAACTCGCATCCCTCCGCCAGCCCCTGGATTGAATGCGGGATTCCCGGAGGGAAGTACCACAGATCGCCCGGGCCGACATCGGCAATGAAGTTCCGGCCATTCTGGTCCACGGCGGTAATCCGGGCGCTGCCGAGCAGCATATAGGACCATTCCGCCTGCTGGTGCCAGTGCAGCTCGCGTACTCCGCCCGGGGTCAGGCTCATATTCACTCCTGCAAGTGTGGTGGCAATAGGCAGCTCTCTGACGGTAACTTCCCGGGACCAGCCGCCGAAGTTCAGCTGCATATGGGCGTCAGAAAATGAGAATTTCAGATTGGGGATCAGCCCGTTATCTGTAGAGGGCGGGACGAACATATCGGGATTCTCCCGGTCGCGTAGAATATCGCGGGGGCCGAGGTCAACATTGCCTGCACCGTCACTGCGGATAGGCTGGGGGATAACGGGCTTGCTTGAAGAACCGGGTTCGGCAGGGCTCATGGCTTAAGCTCCTTTCTGGATCGCACAGCACTCCAAGAAATATATGCGCCAGTATGCCACTTATGAGTTGTGAAGGGCTGAGCGAAATGTGATAATATTTGACTACCGGACAAATTTCCGTACGATAATCAGAGAGCAGGGTTTGAACTAATGACAATAGACGGACAAGAACGCTACCGCTTCAGTGAAGCGCCAATATGGGAACTGCAGCGCAGGTATTATGAGCAGCTGGGACTGCAGGCTTGGGCGAATGACCAGGTCCCGCAGTACATTACAAGCAATCCGATGATCGGAACAGCGTATGCGGAGATGATCTTCGGATTTCTGCAGGACCGTGCAGAGAAGGGGCATACTACAGAACCGGTTATTATTCTGGAGCTTGGCGCAGGTGTCGGACGCCTGGCATTCCATGTCCTGCAGCAGCTGTGTGAGCTGATCCAGTATGCCGGAGTGCTGCTGCCTCCTTTCCGCTACGTCATGAGCGATCTGCCCTGGAAGAATATTGAGGGCTGGCAGAAGCATGAAGGGCTGAAGCCTTTTGTGGAGCAGGGTATTCTTGATTTCGCCCGCTTTGATGCGGTGCAGGATACAGAGCTGTCCCTGACGCAGAGCGGAAGGGTGATTAAGCCCGGCGGATTGCAGCAGCCGCTGATGGTGATTGCCAACTACTTCTTCGATAGTATTCAGCAGGAGCTGCTCTATGTTGATGAAGGCAAGATCTATGAATGTGAGGTTTCGTTAAAATATCCGGAGCAATCGGATTCGATGGGCCCGTCTGAAGTACTGCGCGATCTGGTGCCGGAATATCATTACCGGCGGGCAGCGGAATATGAGGATGGCTCTTATCCTTACCAGGAAGTGATTTCGTTCTATCTGGACAAGCTGGAGGATTCGCATGTGCTGTTCCCGGCCGCTGCGCTGTCCTGTATGGAACGTCTCGGGGCACTCTCCCAGGGGAGCTTCCTGCTGCTTACCGCAGATAAGGGCGACCACCGGCTGGAGAACTGGGAATTCGCCGAGCCGCCGAAGCTGATTCATCACGGCAGCATTTCACTCACGGCAAATTATCATGCGCTGGTGCATTATTTTGAACGGAAGGGCGCCAAGTCCCAGTTCACGCAGCATCATTATAAGAATCTGAATGTCGGCTGCATTCTGATGCTTGAAGAGCCGATGCTCCATCCCCATACCCGTCTGGCCTACCGGCGGTTTGTAGAGCGGTTCGGACCGGATGATTTCTTCAGCCTGAAGGTGTGGATCGACAAAAATTACGATACGATCGGCATGCAGCAGATCCTGGCCTTCTGGCGGCTGGGCGGATATGATGCCGAGCTGTTCATCCAGAGTGCGGAGCGTATCTCTGCTCTGCTGCCGGATGCCAGTGATGATGAGCTGCTGGACCTGCAGCGCGGGATTGATCTGATGTGGAAAGGCTTCTATCCGATGCCGCAGAAATATGATCTGGCCCTGGACTGCGGTCTGCTGCTGTTCGAGATGGAGCAGTACGGGGAGTCCCGCCGCTTCCTGGAGCATTCGCTTGCATCCAGTGAGGAGGAGCCGGTAATTACTGTATTGTACTGCCTGGCTATTTGCAGCTACGAGCAGGAGGATGACGAAGCGGCGCTGGATTACACGCGCAGATCACTTCTGATTGAGCCGGAGCATGAGGAAGCTTTGGAGCTTTTGGCGGCATTGAGCCAGGGGTAAGAATGTCCCGCAGGCTGATGCCGCCCCCGGACACCGCTATACTTTACACCCTGCCTGTGATTTGTTATTCTGGATCAAATGATCAAACGCGATGACGAGAAGAGTAGGTCCATTCATTCCCTTACAGAGAGCTCCGGGTGGTGCGAAGGAGCAGGGAAGGCTGGACCGAAACAAGCCTCTGAGCGGTGCGCCGGAACCGGCTATGGCCGGGGATGGTACAACAGGAGCTCCTGTTACAGAGCTAGAGTATAAGCCCTGCCTTGCCGGCAGCGCCGTACTTGATGAGATTAATATGGCGACATATTAATAAACCTGGGGTGGTACCGCGAGAATCTCGTCCCCAAGACTACAGTCTTGGAGGTGAGGTTCTTTTTTGTTGTCCCGTAAGGGCAGGTATCACCAATATACAGGAGGAGATCAGAATGACTGACGTTAATGTGAATGAGAGTGAACCGGCCGTGCCGGAGAATTATATGGATAAGCTGATCAGAGAAGACGTGGAGGGTGGAGTCTACAGCAGGGAAATCTGCACAAGGTTTCCGCCGGAGCCCAATGGTTATCTGCATATCGGCAGTGCTTTTGCCATCCACACGAATGTTGAGATTGCCCGTAAGAATGGCGGCAGATTCCATCTGCGCTTCGATGATACCAACCCGCTGAAAGAGGATATGGAGTATGTAAAAGCTATTACCGAGGACATGGAATGGCTGGGCTGCAGCCCGGGAGAGCATATCTATTATGGCTCCGATTATTCGGAGGAAATCTGCCGCAGCGCAGAGGAGCTGATTCTTAAGGGGAAAGCTTATGTCTGCGACCTGACTCCGGAGGAAGTGACGTCCTACAGGGGGACATTAACCGAACCTGGTAAGGACAGTCCGTACCGGGACCGCTCGCCGGAAGAGAATTTGCGGCTGTTCCGGGAGATGCGTAATGGAGAATATCCTAATGGTGCAAAGGTGCTGCGGGCCAGAATCGACATGTCTTCGCCGAACATCAATCTGCGCGACCCGGTACTCTACCGGATCATTCATGCGGAGCATTACCGCACGGGGGAGGCATGGTGCATCTATCCGATGTATGATTTTGCCCATCCGGTTCAGGATGCCATTGAAGGGGTGACGCATTCGCTGTGCTCCATCGAGTTCAAGGACCACCGGCCGCTGTATGAGTGGGTGCTTACGGAGCTGAATATTCCTGAACCCCCTAAGCAAAGGGAATTCGGCCGGGTGAATCTGACGGGAGTGGTCACGAGCAAACGTTATCTCCGGGCGCTGGTTGCCGGGAAGTATGTGGACGGCTGGGATGATCCGCGTCTGCCTACACTCCGTGGACTGCGCAGACGCGGGTTCACGCCGGAGAGCATCAAGGATTTTGTCCGGGAGATCGGGATGGTCCGCAATACGGTAATGGTCGATTTCTCGCTGCTGGAGCACTGCGTAAGACAGGATCTTAAGGCGAAGGTGCCGGCTATCATGGCCGTGCTGAATCCGCTGAAGGTTGTGCTTACCAATTACGAAGCCGGGGCTTCTGAATTTCTTAACATTGAGTACAACAGTGAGAATTCCGCGCTCGGCACAAGGGACGTTCCATTCTCCGGCACACTCTTTATCGAGCGGGAGGACTTCATGGAGGTACCCTCCAAGGGCTTCCGCAGACTGACGTTTGGCGGTGAAGTACGGCTGAAGGGTGGGTATTTCATCCGCTGCAACGAAGTGATTAAGGATAAGGAAACTGGTGAGATTGTCGAGCTGCGCTGCACCTATGATCCGGATACGAGAAGCGGGAGCGGTTTTGACGGGCGGAAGGTAAAAGGAACCATCCATTGGGTGTCCGCCGAGCATGCGGTCAAAAGTGATGTGTACCTGTATGAGAAGCTGCTTGTAGACAATGAAGGGCCGAAGGAGGAAGAGGAGACCTGGGAAACGTACATCAACCCCGATTCTGTAACTTTGCTTAAGGATTGTCTGCTGGAGCCGCTTGAGGGCAGCCCGAAACCTGGAGACAAATTTCAATTTCTGCGTCACGGCTATTTCTGTATCGACAGCAGGCACAGTTCTGACCACAGGCTGGTATTCAACAGAATTGTCCCGCTGAAGGACACCTGGAAAGGGAAAGCGGAAAAATAAGCTTCAACACAGTTTCTCCACAAACGGCGGCTATACTAATGGCAGCACCTTGAATCCCGGAGGGAGGAAAAGCCATGAACTGGTCCTGGTTAATCACACTGGTCTGTCCGCTGATGATGATCCTTATGATGTTCGGAATGCCCGGCATGCGTGGTATGCATAGACATGGAGGCCACTCTCGGAAGCAGGCGGATGTGGAGAAGCTGCAGCAGGAGTTGAATGAGCTGAAGCTACAGAATGAACAGATGCGCTCTGATATCCGCAGTATTACCTCTTAAGCAGTGTGGATCACACTGGAATGCCCGGCGGGCGAGAGTCAGGATGAATTTCCTGGGGCTCGCCTGTTTTTTTGTTTTGGGATACCCGCAAAGTGCCTGAGTAATCGTCGAAGCTACGGCCCCACTTTGTGGGGTATTTTATATTTTAACTGCTTAAATAACTCTGTGTTGTATTGGGTAATTACATATGGGCCGGAGCATCACTTTGCCGCAGGTTTGCACATAATATAATTTGGAGCAGACGGGCGGATGCCGTAGTTCAGAATCAACCTATTGCTCGTATGAAAAATCCAATGAAAATACATTTACATTTCTCAATTAGCGGATTATAATGAAAACAAATCAAATGTTGCATCAGGGAAACTTTCGTGTATATAGACAACTTTTTCCGGGCAAGAGGAGGGATAGAAAATGATGGAGCAAAATACAGCAGTAGAATCATCCCCTATACTAAAAGGACATACTAATAAACATTCGGCACAATCGGTGCTGAATGGAGATGTCAAAGGACTGAAGAGACTCCTTCCTTTCCTGGGTCCGGCTTTTATCGCTTCTGTAGCGTACCTGGACCCCGGCAATTTCGCCACTAATATTACAGCAGGCTCGAAATACGGATATTTGTTATTATGGGTTATCTTTGCCTCGAATCTGATGGCTGTCCTTATACAATCCTTATCCGCCAAGCTTGGCATTGCCACCGGCAAGAACCTGCCTGAGGTTGCCCGGGAGAAATTCCCGAGAGGCGTGTCCATCTTCCTGTGGATTCAGAGTGAACTGGTCATTATTGCTACCGATCTGGCGGAATTTATCGGGGCAGCCCTTGGACTATACTTGCTGTTCGGTATACCAATGCTGCCGGCTGCGCTGATTACCGCTGTTGGATCATTCGCTATTCTGGAGCTCCAGCGGCGCGGCTACCGTACCCTGGAGGCCGGAATTGCCGGGATGGTGATGATTGTTGTTCTGGCTTTTGCATTTCAGGTCATTATGGCGAAGCCCGATGCGGGCAGTGTAGTTGCCGGAATGTTTACGCCAAGATTCGAAGGCGTGGACAGCATCCTGCTGGCTGCCGGGATTCTCGGCGCGACGGTTATGCCGCATGCGATTTATCTGCATTCCTCGCTGACCCAGAGCCGGGTCGTCGGGATCGATGAGCGGGAGAAGAAACAGATCTTCCGGCTGGAATTCATCGATATTCTGATTGCGATGCTGATTGCCGGTGCCGTGAATATGGCCATGGTGGTTGTAGCTGCGGCGTTGTTCTTCAAGAATGGTCTGGTCGTTGAGGATTTGGATGTCGCCTTCGAGCAGTTCCGCAATCTGGCAGGACCGGTTACCGCCATCTCCTTCGGCCTCGGCCTCCTGATCGCAGGTCTGTCGAGCTCCTCGGTCGGTACAATGGCTGGTGATGTGGTCATGCAGGGCTTCATTAATAAAAAGATCAATCTCTACCTCCGGCGGGCGATTACAATTATCCCACCGCTGACCATCATCGCCTTCGGGATTAACGCGACAAGTGCACTGGTGATGAGTCAGGTCGTTCTCTCCTTCGGGATTGCCTTCGCCCTGATTCCGCTCGTGATCTTCACCAGCGACCGCACAATCATGAAGGGTCTGGTGAACCACCGGATCACCACCATCCTCGGCTGGATTATCTCGGCTCTGGTAGTGTCGCTGAATTTGTTCCTGATTGTGGAGATGTTTGTATAAATACCTGTAGCGACAATAATGTTTTATGCTATGAATTATTTATCTATAAGGCCGTCCCAACGCCATGAAATGGTGGTTTGGGGTGGTCTTTTGTTTGTTGTTTTGGTATGGGGAGTAACTTTGAGTTTGCGGGAGCAGGCAGCGTATGGATGGAGGGAGGGAGAGAGGTGCTATTGATTTGGCGGTGGATGAGTGTATGGATGGAAGGAGGGGGAGAGGTGCTCTTGATTCCGCTGGAAGCCGCAAAATAGGGATGGTGGATGAATGTAACAGGGGCTCATTCTAACCCATGCGGACCGTACAGACTTTATTTGCTTAAAAATCCCCATTTATCCGGGCTAACGGACCGAGGTGCACTTATTACCTCTCAAACAGGCCTGAATCAGGTGGAAATCGTGCATTAAGTGCACTGGTGTCCGTTAGCTTGCGAAAATGGGATAACTGTTGGCAATAAGAGCTCCTGTGTCCGTTAAAAGCTGGGGTTACTTGGCGTTCAAGTGAGACGGCGGCTAGGATTTGGCTATAGGAGGGGATGCTGCTATGTTCTGCGAATTGAATGGAGAAAACCTGCCCATATCCGACAGAGTTGCAGTGGGAAATGAGGCGGGGGCAGAGGGGCGTCAAGTGTATAGTATAGTGATGCACAAATGCAGACTGGCCGCCTATTTTCTATGGGGTCTTGAAGATTATGGTTGGTCTTTGAGCATTGTGATGGGTTTATAGATTGTGATTGGTCTTGGAAATTGTAGTTGGTCTTCAAGGTTTTAGAAGCTCCCCCTCTTAAACTGCGGTGCGGACGGAATGATTGTGGAAAAGCGGAGCGGTCGCGTTTGTATCCGGATTTTCACCGCTAAGGGGAATAAATAAAATCTGGATACAAGAGCGATTGGAACAACGTTCCGTTTGCGGAGCGTGCTCACCGAGCGTCGACGTAATTTATACTGATAAGCAAAACAGGGGGGTCTCAACAGCCAATCATGGCCGCTGAAGACACCCCCTATTTATGCACTAATTCAATAAAATTATTGCTTCACAATATCCTGCACAGCCTTATCCAGCTTCTCCAGCAGCTTATCACGGTCAAGCTGTCCGCCGAGATATTCCTGCATCGCAGCGCCGAAGCCCTGGGTTACGCCGTCAGGGAACATATCCCAGTTCCAGCCGAGGGCGGTAGCAGATTTCTCCTGCACGGCAACGGCAACCTGGCCGATGTCTGCCGCGTCAGCGGTGACGTTAGTTTCAGCCGGGATGAACTTGAATTCCTTGGTCAGATACTTCTGGCCGGTTTCGGAAGTGACGAGCCAGTTCAGGAAGGCTTTGGCTTCTTCCGGATGCTCGGATTTACTGTTCACCACATAGTTGTTAGGTACGCCTACAAGGATGGTGCCTTCTTCGCCGCTGATCGGAAGCGGGAGGAGGCCCAGATTCAGGGCAGGATCGATTTTATCGATATCGCCTTGCGTCCAGTTGCCCTGCAGCATCATCGCGGCTTTGCCGGATGCGAATTCCGCAACCTGGGTAGCATAGTCGGTAGTCATCTTGTTATCCTGGGCATTGTCGAAGATCACATCCACCAGATCCAGCCACTGCTCGAATACGGCGTTGCCTTTGATCGTCTGCGTACCGGCTTTGACATCATCAATGAACTGCTTCGGATCAGGCTGATGGGCCAGACCTACGTTGACAAGGTGAATCCCCATCGACCACCACTCATTAGTGGCTTCAAACGGTGTGATGCCGGCGGCTTTCAGCTTGGCTGCCGCATCTTTCAATTGCGGGAGGGTCTTAGGCTCTTCCGTAATGCCGGCTTTGGCGAACAGATCCTTGTTGTAGATCAGTCCATAGCCTTCTACGTTCATTGGCATACCATAGAGCTTGCCGTCCACGGTTGCCGGAGTTTTGGCGGTTGGGATCAGATTGGCCGCCCAAGGCTCATTGCTCAAATCAGTGGCGCGGTCCATATAAGGTACGAGGGCAGTATAACCGCCGTTATTGAAAATTTCAGGTTCAGAGCCGGAAGCAATCTCCGCTTTGAGCAGCGCGCCGTAATCTTCACCGCCGCCATGCGTTTCCACTTCGACCTTCACACCGGTTTCTTTCTCATATTCTTCGGCGAGTGCATTTAGCTGCTCGGCAATTTCAACCTTGAACTGGAACATTTTGATCGTAACATCCTTGGCAGGTGCCTTGGTTGCTTCCGGTGCTGTGGTTTCGGTTGACGTGTTAGGAGCATTGGTTGCGTTTCCATTGCCTGCGGAATTCGTATTGCCGCTATTCCCGCAACCTGCGATAATAAGTGTGCAAACGGTTGCGATAACGAACGCGAACTTTCTTTTCATAGAATAACCTCCCTGGTCTATGGTTCCTGCAACTAGATCGTAATGCAAATGACAGTGGACTTACACTTAATATTTTGCTCGAAAAAGTGGATATTGTTGCAAGGGGATCTCGCGATCATCCCTTAATGGAGCCTGTGGTTACACCTTCGACAATATATCGCTGCAGGGACAGGAAGAATATGAGGATAGGCGTAATCGCCATCACGAGACCCGCAAGGGCCAGATCCCACTTCTTGGTGTACTGCCCGAAAAACTTGGTCACTGCAACCGGCAGGGTCGTCAGATCCTTATTTCCCCCGATGACGAGCACCGGCAGCAGATAGTCATTCCAGATCCACAGTGTGTTAAGGATAATGACCGTTACAATAATCGGCATCAGTAGCGGGAACACAATTTTGAAGAATACGCCGTACGGATTGGAGCCGTCCACCCGCGCCGCTTCCTCCAGCTCAAAAGGCACTGTCTTGATGAACCCGTGGAACAGAAATACGGAGAGCGGCATTCCGAAGCCGAGATAGCAGGCCACGATCCCGTATAATTCTCCGCGAAGCTCCAGAATACTGGTCACACGGACTAATTGCAACATCAGCGACTGGAACGGAATGATCATCGCCGAGACCAGCAGCAGGAAGACGAAGGAATTGAAGCGCGTAGGCTTCCGTACAATCTGATAGGCGGCCATCGAGCTGAACAGGACAATGAAGATTACGCTTAAGACAGTGATTTGCAGGGAACTGAAGAAGGCTTGCGGGAAGTCAATGGCATCCCAGACCTTGGAGTAATTATCCCAGTGGAACACCTGCGGCCAGGAAGCGGCGTCGATCAGGATGTCCTTCAGTCCTTTAACCGAATTGCTTAGTACCAGGTAGAAGGGGGATAGGAAAATAATGGCCAGAAGTATGGCGGCGATCTCCAGAATGAAGTTTCTGGGCCGGTATCTGCTGCTGTTCATTAGGCCGACACCTCTTTTCTTTTGGTAAGCCAGACCTGTGTGACCGTGATCAGTGAAACGGCGGCGAAGAAGAGCAGCGCTTTGGCTGTACCGAGGCCGTACCGGTTGTTGATTAGCGCTTCCGCATAAATGTTATAAGCCAGCGACTGGGTTGAGGTGCCCGGTCCGCCTTTGGTCAGCGACAGGTTGAGGTCGAACATTTTGAATGCGTTAGAGGTTGTCAGGAACAGGCAGATCGTGATTGCCGGCATGATCAGAGGTACATAGACACTCTTGAACAGCTGCGGGGCACGGGCGCCGTCAATTTTGGCCGCTTCGACCAGATCCTTAGGGATACCAGCCAGTGCCGCAATATAAATGACCATCATATAACCGGCAGTCTGCCAGACGAACACAATGACCAGACCCCAGAATCCGGTGCTGGGCGTACCCAGCCAAGGCAGCTGGAAGAATGAAATGCCGGTAAGCTCGCCGATCGTGGCGAAGCCTTTGGTGAAGATGAACTGCCAGATGTAGCCGAGCAGAATGCCGCCGATTACATTGGGCATGAAAAAGATGGTGCGGAGCAGCTTCTTCGTCTTCAGCGTCGTCATCAGAATGAAGGCAAGCAGCAGCGCCAGTACGTTGGCGGCCACTACGGAGATCACGGTGAAGCGGAGCGTAAAGAGCAGAGACTCCCAGAACTTATCGTCGTTCGTAAAAATCCGTCTCCAGTTGGCCGCGCCGGTCCAGACCGCTTTGTCCAGATCGAGCCCGTTCCAGTCGGTGGAAGAGTAGTAGAAGCCGAGGAAGAATGGGGTGACCACAATGGTCAGGAAAAAGAGCAGACAGGGGCCGAGAAATACGATTTGCTGTCCCCAGCCTCGTTGCAAGCGCAGAGCTTTTCTCATATGGGATCTCCTTTGTATAATATTTCTACGTGTTCACAGCTTCATTATAGAAAGCCCGGGCCATCGCCAACACTCAATTTGATGATGAGAAAAGTGGATTATATTGCAGCCGGTTTGCTTCCGGAGCGAGTTTTGCTGCAAGGTTATATCAGAGAAGCGGTTCTTCCGCAAAACTTTCAGGAGGTTCGCCCATGTTCAGAAACAGTATCCGGACGCGGCTGATGGCCTTAGTGCTGCTGGCGTCAGTGATTCCGTCAGGCATATCCGTTACCTTCTCCTATCTCTATACCAAGCAGTCGGTTACGGAGCAGTCCGTGAAGCAGAATACGAAGCTGCTGACGCTGGGGGAAGCGAATCTCAGCAGTTATTTCAGCGGCATGAATCAGCGGGCCATGTCGCTGTACAGCGGAATTAATGTTCCGAGCTCCTTCTACACCACGCTGCTTACCGCCAAAAGCAATGAGCAGGCGCCAGCAGGTACGGTTCTGCCGGATACCCGTGCGGTAATCTCCACCCAGCTATACAATTTGTTCCTCTCAGACCGCAATACCTTCCAGATCCATCTCTACGTCAGAGCGGCCCGGCAGTCCAATCTGCTGCTGGGCGGATGGTTCCGCCGGGAAGAGAATGCGGATTATGCAGAGGCAGAGCGTCCTGAAGGGACATACCGGCCGTATATTGAGGTGACACATATGGATCATCAATACGGCGTAAAGTCCGGCTTCCCCAATCTGAAGCCGGGGAGCGTTCCGGTCTTCACTGCACATTTCCCCCTCTACCGTACGCCCAGCGACAGTGTACTGGCCGATCTGTCCATTGATTACACCCTTGAGGAGCTGGAGGGGATCGTCAAATCGATGTACAACTCGGACACGGAGCGTCTGTATGTGCTGAATGAGCAGGGGCAGGCTTTATTCGCTTCCGATCCGGACTGGGTCGGCAAACAGGTGGAGACCGGATGGAGCCGTCTTCCCGAAGGCAGTGACAGCGGCCATTTCACCTGGAAAAAGGACGGCTTCCAGGGCATTGTCATGTACAAGCATATCAAGGACCCGCTCTTCAGCGGCAGCATCATCAAGCTGGTGCCTTATGAGGATCTGTATGGTGATGCGAGGGTCATCACCCGGTTCAATATGGGGATCGGGCTGCTGTTTCTCCTGATCGGGGGAATCAGCGCGGTTCTCATCTCCATCGGCTTTACCCGGCCGATCAAGAAGCTGATCAACTTCACCCAGAAGGTGCAGATCGGCCAGCTGGATGCGCATATGGATGCTGAGCGCGAGGATGAATTCGGCCTGCTGACCCGCAAAATCACCGGCATGACCCGGACGATCAATGACCTGATCGTCAAGGAATACCGCCTGGAGCTGGCGAACAAGACGAATCAGCTGAAGGCGCTGCAGGCTCAGGTCAATCCGCATTTTCTCTACAATGCCCTGCAGTCCATCGCCAGCTTGTCCTTGCGCTATAATGCGCCGAAGGTGTATGATCTCATCTATTCCCTGGGCAGCATGATGCGCTATTCCATGAATACGGAACGGACGCAGGTGCCGCTGCGCGATGAAATGGAGCATGTGCAGAATTATGTGATTCTGCAGACGGAGCGGTTCGGCGAAGAGAATCTGCGCCTGGAGATTCATGCGGCGGAAGCAGCGCTGGAGACGGTCCTGCCCAAGATGATTCTCCAGCCGATCGTGGAGAATATCTTCAAGCACGGCTTCGCGGACGGAATCCGCGAAGCCGTCATCCGGATTGACTGCACGCTGGAGGGGCAGTCGCGGCTGGTTCTTGCCGTCAAGGATAACGGCAAGGGCATTAGCCCGGAACGGCTGGAGGAGATTACAGCCGGACTTAGAAGCAGCGGCCGGCCTGAGAACGAAGAGATCGGCCTGTATAATGTGCTGGCCCGCCTGCGGCTGCAGTTCGGCAGCGGGGCGGAGATGCAGCTGCATAATGAAGAGGGCCAAGGGGTTACGGTTACCCTGATTATTCCGCTGGAGGGGCCAGGCGAATAATGCCACCCTCCCGGAGAGACAGTTACAGTATGAATGTTTAACGCGATGAATTATTGATGATAGAGTGATGAATGAAAAAGGGTGCAGACATAACCTAAAGGAGCGGCTGGGAATGAAGGTGCTGATTGTAGATGATGAGAAGCATGTGCGGGAGGCGATCCGTTATTTTGTTCCGTGGGACAAATATAATATCTCCGATATATATGAGGCTACCAACGGTCAGGAAGCGACCCGGGTGATGCAGGAGCATCAGCCGGCGATCGTGTTCACCGATATGCGGATGCCGCTGATGGACGGAGCCGAGCTGCTGGAATGGCTGCATAAGCATTATCCGAATACGAAGACCATTGTCATCAGCGGGTATCAGGATTTCAATTACGTGAAGCCGGCCATTGTCTACGGCGGGACCGATTATCTGCTGAAGCCGCTGAACAGCAAGCAGCTGATCGCCTCGGCGGAGCATGCCTTTAAGCTGTGGATGGAGGAGGAGGCGGTGCGGAAGCAGTCGCAGCGCCAGAATATGCAGCTGAACGTGCTGCGTCCGCTCTACTGGGACAAGGTGCTGTCCGATCTGGTCTACGGGCATGCCTCCTTTCAGGAGCTGAAGCTGGCGCTCTGCGAAGAGCTGGGGATGCCGATTGGAGCAGCCTCCTGCAGAGTGGCTGTCATCTCGATGCAAGGTGCAGACTGCCGTCTGCTGCAGAGATTTCATGGCGATGTGGCGCTGACGGCTTTTGTGCTGGCCAACGTCTGCAATGAAGTTATGGCACCGGACTACAGCGGTTATGCCTTCCGCAGCTGGCAGAGCGGGGGAGAGCTTGTGATTCTGCTGTGGAATGCTGTTCAACAGGCGGAGACGGTACTGAACGGAGTGAATGAATCGATCCGCCAGGCGTATGGCGTTCAGGTGGATATCGGGCTCAGCCTGCTGAACCCGTTGCCGGAGGGGCTGCAGCTTGCCTTTGCCCAGGCACGCCAAGGGCTGGAGGAACGGAATCTTCTTCAGCGTGATGGACGGATACATCTCTGCAGAGCAGGCGGGGATGAGAGTAGGCCTGAAGAAGACTACGCCCTGGATGTGCAGCTGGACAAGCTTAGAATCGCGGTATTGTCGGGTGATCTGGAGCGAATGGTGCGGGTTGTGGAGGAATGGGCGCGGGAGCTTGCCGGGTTGCCGCTGCTTACAGAGAGCAGCTTCCTCCATCAGCAGGAGGAGATCCGTGCTGTTCTGACGCGCTGGCGGCCGGAGGAGGAGATCAGCCTGGAGCTATGTTATGACTCACAGGGACTGTTCTCGGTGGAGAACTGGGAGAGTCAGCTTAGGTCTCTGCTGCAGCGGCTCTCCAAAGGCAGCGCTCAGGCTCAGGGCAGCAGACTTGTGCTGGAAATCAGAGAATACCTGAACCGGAATTATGCGCAGGAGATGACGCTGCAGCATATTGCGGAACGCTTTTTCATCAGCAGGGAGAATGTCTCCCGCAAATTCAAGCAGATCACCGGGGAGAATCTGTCGGATTATTTAACCAGTCTCAGAGTGGATAAGGCGAAGACTCTGCTGCAGAATACGAATTTGCGGCTATCGCAGATCGCGGAGCTGGTGGGCTATGAAGACGAGAAATATTTCAGCCGTGTCTTCAAGAAATCCACTGGAGTAACCCCGCGGGAGTACCGTAAGCAGGACGAGGAAGATTAAGAACCGCCCCAATTTCCCTTTCAACATTTTCCAGCGTTAAACCGATAATAGCTATATGGGCAATTTATATATTGTTTCGGTTATCTGGGAGGGCTGGAAGGTATGGACAACTATCTGGGAAGAACGATTAAGAATGATCTGATCAATGCATACGGAGTTACAGTTATTCCTGCCAAGAGCAAATTGAATGCAGAACATCTCGAACTCATCCGCAAACAAAGAATTGATGTGCTTGATATCATTTTTGTGGATGAACAGCAGGCTCCCTCTTATCGTCAAATGGCAAACAGTGTAGTAGATAGCTCCAAGGAAATGTTTGAATCCTACAGAATATCGCGGAAAATTCCCCTAGCCGATATCAGGAAGGATGTCGTTCCGGTAATACAGGAAATCTCGCGCAATCCTGATATTTTTGCTTTGTTCAGTTCGGTCCAGGGCAGGGATGATTATACATACCAGCACAACGTTGGAGTCGGTGTACTGTCCACCCTAATCGGCAGATGGTTACATATGAGTGAAGCCGAGCTGTCTGTGCTCTCCTTGGCTGCAACCCTGCATGACATCGGCAAGCTGAAGATTCCCAATGAGATTCTGAACAAGCCCGGCAAGCTGACGGACGAAGAGTTTAATCTGGTGAAGAAACACACGATATACGGCTATGAGATGCTGAAGGAAACCACCGGGGCCAATTCGCGCATTACACTGGCGGCACTGCAGCATCATGAGAGGAACGACGGCAAGGGATATCCGCTGGGACTTAAGGATGAACAGATTGATTCCTATAGCAAAATTATAGCGGTTGCCGATATTTTTCATGCCATGTCCAGCAAACGCCCCTACCATGAGGCTATGCCTTTCCATGTGATTGTCGATCAGATGAGAAGAGGCAGCTTTGGCGCGCTGGACCCGCATATTGTTTCGGTTTTTCTGGAGAACATTGTGAAGCGGACCGTTGGCCGTGAGGTAGTATTAACCGATGGCCGGGTCGGCGAGATCGTCTATCTGAATCCGCATGATATCGAAACACCGCTTATCCGTATTAACGATGAATATATTGACCTCAGCAAAATAAAAGAACTCAATATCCGGGAAATCACCATATAATTTCAGATGACTTCCTTTCAGTTTTTATAATAATCAGCTACCCCCTCGGCGATAGCCTGTGCAGCCATCCGCTGATAAGCGGCTTTGCGGACAATCGACTCGTCGTACGGATTGCTGAGGAACCCAAGCTCTATAAGGGCTGCGGGAAGCGGATTTTCCCTTAGAATATGATAATTGCCGAAGGAGAGGCCGTTGCTCCGCAGGCCGATTCCTGCGCCAAGCCGGGTTTCAATCGCCCGGGCCAGCCGGAGATCGTTCTGCTCCGAATAGAAGAAGGTCAGCGTGCCGGAGACATTCTTCGGAGAGGAATTATAATGGATGCTGACAAAAGCGTCCGCCCCGAGCTGCTGCCCGAGCTGCACCCGCCGGGAGAGCGTTGGCTTCTGGTCTCCACGGGTACGGGTCAGCTCTACCCGGGCCCCTTTGGCGGTCAGGTAATCCCGGAGATATAGGGAGGTCTGCAGGGTAAGGTCCTTCTCCATCGTGTCATAGGTTGTGCCGAGCATACCGGGGTCACTGCCCCCATGACCGGGATCGACGACAATCAGCTTGCCGCGGATGCTGCCGGATTTCCTTACTACACTGGTGTTTTGGGCATTTGAACTGGCAGTGCTTAAGTTCTGGACACTTCCCCCAGCAAGGTACTGGGTGGATACCCAGCCGGTAGTTCCTCCGGCTGTACGGATTCTTGACCATCCGTCCTGGCGGAGCAGAATCGTAACGGCATTCCCGGACTGCAAAGAACCGACTACCTCATAGCTGGTTCCCGGGCCTCCCCGGATACGCAGGGAAGAGGCGGTGACAACAGCCATTCCGCTGGAGGCGGAGGAGGTCTTAACGGATGTGTTGGCGGATGAGGTTTCTGCGGAGGCAGCTCCGCTGGTCCGCTTCAGATAATACCCGGCGACCCATCCGGATACAGATCCGGCCCGTACTTTGAGCCAGCCATGCTGCTCCTCTGTGACAGTTACTACGGCTCCATTAGCCAGAGAGCCGGTGATGGCTGCGCTTGCAGCAGGCTCACTGCGCACATTCAGGGAGTTCGCGTATACTTTGGCTGTGTAGGTATCTGCAGCATTGGCAGCAGAAGGCGGCAGCGCATATGAAGTCAACAGACAGGCTGCCAGTACGGCGGTATGTAATATTCTTTTCATATAAAGCCTCTTTTCCCGGATAGATAAATTTCTATTACCCGTTTCATCGGCCGGAGAACAATAATTTATTAAAATTAAGGATAGTTGTCATTCAATTCTACATATAACAACGATAATTCACGCTAATACGTCTTGCTGTTTAATATAACTGGCGGCCCTATTCCTTAGGGGGAAATGTCTGTATAATTATTACATATTGGGGAAACAGATAAAGGAGTGCCGCCGTGATCAGACCTAGATTATTCATTGGATCCTCCAGAGAATCCATCCGCTACGCCAGGGCCATCCACGAGCAGCTGAAGCGGACCGCAGAAGTTCATCCTTGGTATGCTGCTGCTTTCCGGCCGAATGAATATACGATGGAGGCACTGGAGCGGAATCTCGATATCAGTGACTTTGCCGTATTCGTGTTCTCGCCTGATGATGTGGCCCGGATCAGGGGTAAATATTATTATGTAACCCGGGATAATACCCAGTTTGAAATGGGCTTGTTCTGGTCCAGACTACGGCGCGGCCGGGTCTTCTGCCTGCTGCCGGATCAGGTACCCTCTCGCAGCGATCTGATTCCAGGGGAGAATGTGGAAGAGTACCACCTGCTGTCCGACCTGTCGGGGCTGACGCCGCTGGAATACGAGTGGCAGCATGAGAATGCTACAGCGGCGGTGGATGTCAGCTGCGGCAAAATCATCGACAGCATTCAGGGACAGGGCATGTACCATGATCCGGCTGTTGAGCTGCAGCAACTTAGAGCAGAGCTTAGGCGAAAAGAAAGTATCCTTCACTTCTTTTGGCAATATAATAATAATGTGACGCCTCCCCAGCCGGGTGAGAACTATCAGGCGCTCAGCGAAGCCGTCCGTAATTCATTCATACCTCCGGAGGATTGCCGGGTGATCGGAGCCGCCATGTGGCGGGCTGAAGAGGGGGAAGGCCTGAAACAGGTGGGCGGCAATGTAGGCCGCGGGCATATCTATCCGTTCTCGACCTCTGAAGACGGAAGCGGAAAACCGGGTGTGCTGGATGCTTTTTTGGCTAAGGAATGGACTTTCTTACAGCGTACGGAAGTTGCGGAGGTATATATCCTATGCTATCCTTTAGGGGAGAACCACGTGATTTCTGTACATTTCTCCGGAAGCGGGGGATTATCGGCAGAGGATCTTACAGCAGTGGTTGCCTATAACCGTGATTTGTTCCGTACCGTCAATCATCTAGTGGAAGGGGACTGACAGGATGAAGAATATGAAGAATGCAGTTAGTATTTCTAGTAGCGTCCGCCGGTCTGCGGGCGGTAATGGTAACAGTGCGGGAGGCAAAGGCCGTTCCAGACGCAAATCCGGCACCAAGCTCTCTCCATCCGCGCTTAATGTATATTTAGCGCCTTCTCTGGAGGGCGGAGACGACGAGTACAAGAAGCTGGTCAGCGGCAAAGTTGATAATAACAAGCCATCATTCGCATAACGCATACTGCATAACGCATACTGCATCATCGAGCATTGAGCAGGTCTCCGGCATGGCCGGGGGCCTTTTTTTGTTCTTTAATTGTTCTTTAAGGGAATTATGAGATTCGTCTATGTGGATAAGGAGCGTAATGTTATGGATAAGTTTCCTTGGAATTTGGGGCTGGACCGTCTGAAGGACGAATAGTTCTTATAGCCAGAATCCCTCTGCCCGGCCGAAAGTGGGCGGTAGTGGGGGAATCAAAGGGATAAATCCCACTAAATCGGCCGAAAGTGGGCGATATGAGGAAATGAAAGGGATAAATCCCTCTGATTCCGCCGGATGTGGGTGGTATGAAGAAATGAAAGGGATAAATCCCTCTGATTCGGCTAAAAGTGGGTCGAATGAGGAAATGAAAGGGATAAATCCCTCTGATTCGGCCGAAAGTGGGCCAAAAGAGAAAATGAGGGGCATTAGTGCCCCTGAATTCACCGGGTACGGGCCAAAGGAGGAAATGAGGGGCATTAGTGCCCCTGATTCCGCGGATGCGGGCTAAAAGAGGAAACGAGGAGCATTAGTGCCCCTGAATTCACCGGGTACGGGCCAAAAGCGGAAATGAGGAGCATTAGTGCCCCTGAATTCACCGGGTACGGGCCAAAAGCGGAAATGAGGAGCATTAGTGCCCCTGAATTCACCGGGTACGGGCCAAAAGCGGAAATGAGGAGCATTAGTGCCCCTGAATTCACCGGCTACGGGCCAAATGAGGAAATGAGGGTGAATTCCCCGGGTACGGGCCAAAAGCGGAAATGAGGAGCATTAGTGCCCCTGAATTCACCGGCTACGGGCCAAATGAGGAAATGAGGGGCATTAGTGCCCCTGAATTCACCGGGTACGGGCGAAATGTGGAAATGAGGAGCATTAGTGCCCCTGAATTCACCGGATGCGGGCCAAAAGAGAAAATGAGGGGCATTAGTGCCCTTGATTCCGCCGGGTACGGGCCAAAAGAGAAAATGAGGAGCAGAAGTGCCCTTGATTCCGCCGGCTGCTGCTCCAGCGTTTACGCGCCCTCCCGACGCTCTGCCTTATATTGTGTACCAGCCGGCTGCCGGGTCTTCCGCAGATGCTGGAACCTTGCGCCTCCGATCAGAGCAGCTCCGGCAGCAGTAATCCCGCCGATCAATCCGAACACCGGGACAGGCGATTCTACCCCGTACAGCCCCAGCAGACCCGCCCCAAGCATAGGGCCGAAAGTGGTTCCGATCTTAACAAACTCCGAGCAGCCGAAATAGAGCCCCTTATTACTCTCCGGGGACAGCTCATCCACCAAGGCATCGAACCGCGCACCAATCAGCAGCTCCCCCAGACTGAACACTGTAATGAACAGCAGCGGCATCAACGGGGAGACGGACAGCACAAAGAACAGAAAGCTTGCGGCAATCAGCAGATTGCTGGTGAGTACCACATGGAAAGGATTCCACTTCGAGATCCAGCGCAGTACGGCAAATTGCGCAGCCAGAATAACAACCGCATTGAGCGACAGGATCACCGAATACATCCGGGCACCGTCGGCCAAGGCAGAAGTGGCGGTTAAATATTGGGATACGGTTCCGTTCAGCTGGGAATACCCGAAGAAGGAGAAGCTCATTCCGGCCAGCAGGAGGAGGAAGACATAGTCCTTGCGGATTGCGCCAAGATTCTTGAGGCTGCCGATACCCCGGGATGCAACAGAAGCGTGGATGCGGCCTCCGTGCCGGAAGAAGAACTGCGTAGAGACGCCATACAGAATATAAAGAACGCCCAGAATAACATAAGGAAAGAGCGTCAGCTTCATATTGAACATCAGGCTTAACAGCGGGCCGAGAAAACAGCCCAGATTAATCGCCGTATACCGCAGATTGAAGACGAGCAGCCGGTTCTCCGGGAGCGTTTCGGTGGACAGCACTTTTTTACTGGCAGGCTCGAAGATGGAGTAGCATAATCCGTTAAGGCCGTTAAGCAGCAGGAAGGCCGGGAAGCTGTCTGCATAATAGAACAGAATGAATAGGCTTCCCCAGACTATGGGGACAACGGCGATGATTTTGTGCAGAGGCAGCCGGTCCGCAAGCGCCCCTCCGAAGCCGCTGAAGAGTACATTCACCAGCGGATTGATACTGAGAACACAGCCGGCCAGGAAGATGGAGAGATGTTTTTGACTCGTCAGAAAGATGGCCAGATAAGGGACGCTCATAAATAGTGCAGTTCTCGTGAAAAAAGTGCCGGCCAGAATGTTCCATACTCTACTGTTTAGTTTCCGTGACAAATGAAAGTCCATGATAATCCTTCCCCTGCTTTTTATATTTTGATTTGTGCCGAGTGTAGCATACAATGAAAATCAGACCGGAAAATTGTGCTGTATACTCACACGGCAGAGCGGAGGGGTGAAATCATGTTTCTGGGCTCCACAATCAGGCAAATCCGTTCCTCCAAAGGAATAAGCCAGTCGATTCTGGCAGATGGGATTATGAGCCGTTCCAACTTGTCACGCTTTGAGGGCGGTAAATATTATCCCGGATATGACAAGCTGATCCTCTTGCTGGACAAGCTGGAAATGTCCCTTGAGGAGCTGCTGTTCCTGCAGAATGGCTATGCACAGCCGGAGAAACGTACGCTTCACTTAAGTCTGGTGGAGGCGGCGAACCGTTATGAATTCGACAAAGTAAGAACGATCAGCTATGAATGCCGTTTCTTGTACGGGGCGACGCGCACGGAGGCTTATTATCATTTGTATCTGCTGGGCCAGGGCTTTCTGATTCAATATCAGCGGGAGGATGAGATCAGGCAGTTAAGCGAATTAGCCGGGGAGATCAAGCCTTATCTGATGGGTGCGGACATATGGTATCTGTATGAGTTCAAGCTGCTGAATAATTTCCTGTTTACGCTAAGCAGCGGCGACGCGATCTTTTTTGGATTAAGGGCCGCAGATGAGTTTGATAAATACCATGACTTTGCCGAGAGCCGGACCATCCAGCAGCATCTGATGCAGAACATCGCGAAAATTTGCCTGAAAGAGCATAATTACGAGCAAAGCCTGTTCTTCCTTAAAAAAGCGCTGCCCTTAGCGGATAAGACGAATCTGCTATACGATAAAATTGTCACATTGGTGTACCATGAGATCACGCTGCTCTGTCTGAAGCATAAAGACGATACGCAGCAGTTATTGGGTTACCTGGATATTCTCCGGCAGCTTGAGTTCAATGACAGTTATGACGCGCTGCAGCAGGTGTGCCGGATACATCTGCCGGATATATTCTGATACATATACTATTTATTTTCCGCAAAAAAAGGTTGCCGCCCTATCACCGGGCGGCAACCTTTTTGGTTCTGCTTATTATTGGGGGGAAGAGATGCCGCTGCGCTTCTTGGCAAGCTCGCGCCGCACAACCGGAGCTACTTCTGTTGCCAGCAGCTCAATGGCTTCTGCCACCTTGGCATAGGGGAGGCCGCCGATATCCAGCTGGGTCATGAAGCGGTGATGGCCGAACAGCTCATGCTGATAGAGGATCTTCTCAATAATCTGCTGCGGGCTGCCCACGGCCAAAGTATTGTCCGGAGAGGTGAACCGGCCGAATTCATTGCGCGAGACGCGGTATTGCTGGCCGGGCTTCGGGCTGATCGCATTGCGGTAGCTGTAGTAATAAGGATAATACTCATCCAGCGCCTGCTGGGAGGTTCTGGCGATATAGCCGTGACTTGTGATGGCGATCTTCAAGTCTTCCGGCCTGTGCCCTGCTGCGGCGCCGGAACGGCGGTAGGTGTCGGCCAGATTCTGGAAAGGCTCCGGACTGCCGCTTAGAATGGCGATAGCCATACCTACACCCAGCGCCCCGGCCTTCTGGGCACTTTCGGCCGAACCGCCGATGCCGACCCAGAGCGGAAGCTTCTGCTGCAGCGGACGCGGGGCAATCTCGGCGTTATGCAGCGGGGAGCGGAACTTGCCTTCCCAGTTCATGACCTCATGCTGGTTCAGCGTGAGCAGCAGGTCGAGATTCTCGCTGAACAGCTGCTTGTAATCCTCCAGCTCATAGCCGAACAGCGGGAAGGATTCCAGGAAAGCGCCGCGTCCGGCGATAATCTCTGCCCGGCCGTCCGACAGCAGATCCAGTGTAGCGAAATCCTCGAAGACACGAACCGGATCAATCGTGCTCAGTACGGTGGTTGCGCTGGTAAGCTTAATCCGCTCTGTAACCTGGGCAATAGCTGCCAGCACAACCGGCACTGAGGAGATGACGAAATCCAGCCGGTGATGTTCACCCACGCCGAATACATCCAGCCCCGCTTCATCGGCAAGCTTCGCGGCGGCAATCACTTCATGGAGCCGCTGGCGGGGGCTAATCCGCTGCCCCGTTTCACAATCGGTTACGATATCCCCGAGTGTATAAATACCGAACTCGAACTCCGGTTCAGCCGCTTGCTTCGCTTGATCATTCTCTAGATTGTTCATTGGTACAGACCCCTTATTATCCAGAATATTTATTAGGTTTAAAGCTTAAGCTTGTCCGTTACAGCAAGGATATACTCTACTATACCATAACGACTTACAAAATGTAAGTATATGAGTGTAAGTTTGTGATATGAGGAGATGGAGATGAGCAGATGAACAAATGAGCAGATGAGCAGCAGCAGGCATTACCAAAAGCGTAATACTGTCTTTTGCGTATACACCTGATGGAATACAGAAACTTTCGAGAAAGTCAGTATCGGAATTAATTAATCCGGGCGGAATTTGTGTATTTTCATTGACAGATTTACAGATAGGTGATATTTTAAATTTACAAATTCCAATTGATTTACTTTGGATTAAAATCAGCCGACTGTACAGACAGAGGTGCCGCGCGAGTTCTATCGTGAGGTTCCTCTGTTTTTTTGTATTACAATAGTACATTTATATTTCAGCCAGAAGGAGGAGCAGATATGGGAGAGGATTTATTGTCCATCACACAGCTGAACAAGCGCTTTGATACCGCCGGAGGGCATGTGCAGGCATTGCAGGATGTGGAGCTGCATGTGCAGGAGGGGGAATTCATCACGGTGATTGGTCCCAGCGGCTGCGGCAAAAGCACCCTGCTGCGCATCGTTGCCGGTCTGGATACCGGCTATACCGGCAACGTTACGCTGGAAGGGGCAGAGATAGGCGGGCCTGGGATCGATAAGGGATTCATTTTTCAGGAGCACCGTTTGTTCCCGTGGCTTACGGTAGAGAAGAACATCGCTTCTGATCTGCCGCTGGGCAGGCCGGATATCCGAAAGCGGGTGGATGAGCTGATTGATCTGGTGAAGCTGGGCGGCTTCGAGAAATCCTATCCCCGGGAGCTGTCGGGCGGGATGGCCCAGCGGGTGGCGATTGCCCGTGCCCTGCTGCGGAATCCGAAAATTCTGCTGCTGGATGAACCCTTCGGTGCGCTGGATGCCTTCACCCGGGCGCACATGCAGACGGTGCTGCTCGACATTTGGCGGCGGAATCGGACTACAATGATTTTTGTAACCCACGATATTGATGAAGCTGTGTTCCTCGGTAACCGGGTCGTTATTCTGGAACCCCGTCCGGGTAAAATCCGCAAGATTGTACCTGTCGACCTCCCCTATCCGCGCAAAAAAACAACAACTTCTTTTCAAGAGCTGCGCCTGAAGGTACTGAATTACTTTGAGAAGGTCGATGAGCTTGAGCTGAAGGACGGGGCGGGAATATAAAGTGACTCCTGATTCGTTGTTCGTGGATCGTTGTTGTCAGAATGGAGACTCCTCGGTAGACACGGTAAACGTCTATTGTTGTACGTAATACAACTTTGATCAACGATACCAGGCGAGTTCGAAGGGATTGTTGTATAAAATACAAGAATTATCCTGCTGAGGGGCTTGGAGAAGAAGAATTGCTGCCTTTTGTACAACAATAATGAATTATGAACGATATCATGAGGGAAATGTTGTATTTTGTGCAGGATTTCAGAAAGCGGTCATAAAGGAGGGGCTACAGCGGTCTTAACGGTTATGCATGAAGACGGTGCAGGAAGGCAGTATTGTGAAAAAGAGAGAGCAAGTGCCGGCTTATATCCGACTTAATCTATGCGATTATATTTAATTAATTCAGAAGGAGGGACAGCCATGGCTGAACGGGCTGTAGCGGCAGGGAATGCCGGAAGAACAGGAAGGCCTGACGGCCCCGGAAAGGCGGCGATTGCCGGTCTGGGATTGTTGCTTCCGGCAGGTGTATTAATCCTGTGGCAGATTTTGAGCCATTACGGAATGATCTCGGAGATGCTGTTCCCGGCGCCTTCTACGATTGTCCAGTCGTTCATTACCCTGGCATCTACCGGGGATTTATGGAGCAACCTCAGAATCAGTGTCGTGCGGGCATTGTCAGGATTTCTGCTTGGCGGCGGGCTGGGTCTACTCTTTGGCATTCTGGTCGGATTATTCCGCAGATCGGAGAAGCTGCTGGACCCCTCGCTGCAAATGATCCGGATGATCCCGAGCCTTGCGGTAGTGCCGCTGTTGATTCTCTGGTTCGGCATCGGGGAGGAATCCAAGGTGCTGCTGATTGCCAAGGGAGCGTTTTTCCCGATCTATATTAATACCTTTATGGGCATACGCGGAACGGATAATAAGCTGTTCGAAGTAGCCCGGGTGCTTGGCTTCAGCAGAGGGAAGCAGATTCTGCGGCTGGTGCTCCCGGCAGCAGTGCCGAATATCATGCTCGGTGTGCGCTTGTCGCTGGGCCTCTCATGGCTGGGGCTGGTGGTGGCGGAGCTGATTGCTTCCACCTCGGGGATCGGCTACATGATGTCGGATGCCCGCCAGTTTGCTGATACGCCGGTGGTATTTGTCGGGATTATTGTATTTGCCGCTGCCGGGCTGCTGAGTGACACCATTGTCCGCCTGATCGAGCAGCGGCTGCTGCGGTGGCGGGACAGCTATCAAGGATAGGAGGGAAGAACCGCATGAGTGAAGGGATAGAAGCAATAATCAAGACCGCCAAGGGGGTAAGGGAAGCCCGTGATTATAGCGGAATCGCTCCAATTACTACGCATAACAACAAGAGAAGATTAACGTTTGCGTCCTGGAAAACTCTTTTGTCCGACTGGGGTACCGGGGCTGTTATTCCTGTAGCTGTAATTGCCGTATGGCAGCTTGCCGGAAGCGCAGGCTGGATCTCGCCGGAGTTTCTTCCGGCGCCGCTGACGATTCTCTCCGCTTTTGCAGATCTGGCGGTTAGCGGGGAGCTTATCCATCACCTGGGCGTCAGTATCGGACGGGCTGGCATCGGGTTCCTGATTGGAGGGATTCTCGGCTTGCTGTTGGGGACACTGACCGGCCTGTTCCGCAGCGCAGCCTATCTGCTGGACCCGAGCGTGCAGATTCTGCGGCTGGTTCCCCATCTGGCTATTGCTCCGCTGATCATTCTATGGTTCGGCTTCGGGGAGATTTCGAAGGTGGTTATTATCATGAGCGGCTCTTTCTTTCCGCTCTATATCAATACATTCATGGGCATCCGGGGAGTAGACAACAAGCTGTTTGAAGTGGCCCGGGTACTCGGATTCAGCCCGCTGCAGAAGCTGCGGCGGCTGATCCTGCCGGCGGCGCTGCCGGGCATTCTGCTGGGACTGCGCCTGTCGATGGCTGTGGCCTGGATCGGTCTGGTGGTTGCAGAACTGATCGGATCACAGTCCGGGGTTGGATTTCTCATTAATGAAGCGAAGCAGAATTCCAATACGGCCGTTATTTTTGTCGGAATTATTATTTTTGCAGTGGTCGGCAAGCTGATCGATTCTCTCTTCCGCATCATCGAACGCAAATTCCTGTACTGGCGTGACAGCTATCAAGGTTAAAGACGAGCTAATGAAACGCTAACGCTAATGAAACCAAGGGGGCAACAACATGAACCAACCGGCACTGAAGGAAACATTGAAACTGACGGCGGATGTACTGGTAATCGGCGGAGGTCCGGCAGGAACATGGGCGGCACTTACAGCCGCAGCTAAGGGAGCAAAGGTGATCCTGGCCGATAAGGGATACTGCGGCTCCAGCGGTGCGACTGCCCCGTCGGGCACAGGAGTATGGTACGTAAAACCGGAGGATGAGTTGCGCGAAGCAGCGAAGGCCAGCCGCTACGCTATGGGCGGCAAATTGGCCGAGCACCGCTGGATGGACCGGGTGCTGGACCGGACCTATGAGAATATGAACAGACTGGGCGTTGCCGGCTATCCGTTCCCGGTGGACGAGGAAGGCAATCAATACCGCCGGAGCCTGCAAGGACCTGAATATATGCGCCTGATGCGCAAGCTGGTGAAGAAGGCGGGCGTGAAAATTCTGGACCATAGTCCGGTGCTGGAGCTGCTCGCCGATGAGCACGGGGTAGCCGGAGCCGCCGGCGTGCAGACCCAGAGCGGAGAAGCCTGGAGTGTGCATGCCGGGGCGGTAGTTATCGCTACCGGAGGCTGCGCTTTCCTCAGCAAGGCGCTGGGCTGCAACGTATTGACGGGTGACGGGTACTTGTTCGCCGCTGAAGCAGGAGCGAGCTTGTCGGGTATGGAGTTCTCCAATGCCTACGCGATCTGCCCGACCTTCTCCTCCGTAACGAAGACTGCTTATTACAGCTACGCCAGCTTCTATTATGAAGACGGCACTGTGGTGGAAGGAGCGGGCTCCAAGAAGGGCCGCTCGGTTATTGCCAGGAATCTGCTGGCCGGGCGCCAGGTGTTCGCGAAGCTTGACGGAGCGGATGAAGCATTGCAGCCGCTGCTGCGGGTGGCGCAGACGAATTTCTTCCTGCCGTTTGACCGGCGGGGCATTAATCCTTTCAAGGATGTATTCCCGGTGACGCTGCGGCTGGAAGGTACAGTCCGCGGCACAGGCGGCATCCGGATTACAGACGAGAGCTGCGGCACTGGGGTTCCGGGGCTGTATGCAGCAGGGGATGCGGCTACCCGTGAGCTGATCTGCGGAGGGTTCACCGGAGGCGGCAGCCATAATGCCGCCTGGGCGATGTCTTCCGGCTCCTTCGCCGGAGAAGGGGCGGCAGCCTATGCAGCCGGACTCGGCTGGCATTCAGTTCACCGTGCACCCGTAGGGTTATCCTCTTCACCGCTGGTTCACCAGGAAGTGAAGGCTGGCGCCGCTGCCAGAACCGCAGAATATGTGGAGGCTGTGCAGGCAGAAGTCAAACCGTACGATATTAATCTGTTCCGTACAGAGCAGGGGCTGGCATCATCGCTGGAGCGTCTGGACGGACTATGGAAAGAGCAGCGCGGCCGGGAAATCCAGCGCACACCGGAAGGTGTGAAGGCACGCGAAGCCGAAGCGATGACGGCAACGGCACGCTGGATGTACAGCTCCGCTCTGGCCCGCACCGAAACCCGGGGAATGCACAAACGGGAGGATTTCAAGGGAAGTGACGACAGCCAGCATCACCGCCTGATCAGCGGCGGACTGGACCAGGTATGGGTGAAGACAGAAGAGGTAGCGAAGGAGAGTGTATTGTTGTGATTGAAGTCATCAGCGCTGACCGGTGTGTAGAATGCAATCAATGTGTATCTGTCTGCCCGACCAATGTATTCGACAGGGTCGAGAACGGAATTCCGGTTATCGCCCGTCAGAGCGACTGCCAGACCTGCTTCATGTGTGAGCTGTATTGCCCGGTCGATGCCCTGTATGTGGCTCCGGATTCCGAGGGAATTACCGGAATTACTGAGGCGGAGCTGGAACAGCAGGGACTGCTCGGCGGTTACCGCGAGAAGGTAGGCTGGGGCAAGGGCAGACAGCCGGTGGCCAGCCATGACTTCATGTATAAGCTGGCAGCCCGGGCAGGCTTCTGAGTGATGCGCCGTTATAGACACTAATCCAAAATACAGGCAAGAGTCCTTATACAAACATCAAACATCAAACATCCAGCAGACGACTGAGGGGAGAATAAAGAAATGAGCAAATTGTACAGAGAGATTAAAGGTGTATGGAGCAAAGGGGGACGCCTCACACTGATTACAGCTGTGGTGATGATCATGCTGGTGCTGCAGGCTTGCGGTAATAATACCGGCTCCGGGAACAGCGGAACGGCAGCCAACGGCGCAGGAACGAATACGGCCGAAGCGGCGGGCAGTGAGGCGGGAAGCAATGTTCCGGCTGTGCTGAATTTTGGCTACATTGGCTCCAATAAGCTGAATGTACCGGGCGGCGCAGAAGGCTGGGGACTCTATAAAGGGATCATTCAGGAAGAGCTGAAGCAGTACGGAATTACCGAAGTGAAGCTGACCGGCTTCCCGAACGGACCGGATCAGACGGAATCCTTAATCAGCGGAAGACTTGATTTCGGCAGCCTTGGGGATACCCCGGCGATTATCGCCTACGCTTCAGGAGCCAAGACGCGGTTGATCGCCCAGACTTCCGCGCATACGGTCGGTTATCTGATCGGCAAGAAGGACGGACCGAAGACGGTGCAGGACCTGAAGGGCAAGACCATTGCGATCCAGAAAGGGTCATTCATGCACCGCTACGTAGTCGGCCTGCTGAAGCAGGAAGGCGTAACCGACTATAAGCTGGTTCACATGCTGATTCCGGATGCTACAGCTGCGCTTGCCCGCGGCGATGTGGACGCGACCACCAATAACGGCGTGGCGGCGCTTAAGCAGATCGAGCAGGGATACACTCATTTGGATGATGCTTCGACCCATCCGGATCTGCTCGGAAGCAGTGCTACCGTAGTGTCAGAGGAATATCTTGCGAAATTCCCGGATTTCCCTAAGGTCTGGAATGCGGCACGTGAGAAGGCACTGGCCGACCTGAAGCAGCATGAGGATGAGTATTATGAGTTCCTGGCCGAGATCGGGGATACAACCCCGGAACTCGCGAAGCAGGTGAATCCGATCAGTGATATTAAGGATACAGCCTTCACGGAAGACGGCACGAAGCTGCTGGAGGGCACCAAGAACTTCCTCGTGGAAGAGAAGCTGGCCAAGAAGGATTTCAACATCAGCGACTGGCAGCTCAAGTAATTCATGTCAGGTAAACAGGTGAATGGAGGGAATGCAGATGTCCGAAGAAACCTTGACCATTGAACATTTCAAGCTGCCGCTGGAGAACGGGCTGTATCTGGAGGGCGAGGTGCGGGTTCCTGCGGGGACTGCACCGAAGCCCGTCATCCTGATCAGCCATGGCTTCCGAGGACATAAGGACTGGGCATTCTGGCCGGAGGTCTCCGGAAGACTTGCCGGGAGCGGGTTCTACACCGTAAGCTTCAATTTCTCACGGATCGCTGCCCGCAATCTGGATGGGATTAGCCCGGAGGAAGCTGCCGGAGCGGCTACGCTGAGCCGGGAGCTCATGGATCTGGAGCAGGTGCTCCACAGCCTGCTTGAGGGCAGGCTGCCGCTTGCCGGACTGGCCGACACGGAGCGGATAGCAGTTCTGGGGCACAGCCGTGCAGGCGGAAGTAACATTCTGTTCGCGGCAGAGCATCCCGAAGTGAAGGCGCTGGTGGTCTGGAACGGCGGGTCACCGCCGC
>NZ_JUEI01000035.1:0-39835 GCF_000802655.2 Paenibacillus sp. IHB B 3415
CGCCCCCGCTTTAGTAGGGCATATTAGTTACGACACAGATTACTTGTCTTTACTGTTTACGCAGATCCTCGAGCACACGCTCCAGAATGACAGCAGCCTGGGCGCGTGTCAGGGTACCTTTCGGGTTGAAGGTGTTGTTACCCACTCCCTGTAGGTAGCCTTTGCTTACTGCATAAGCGATTGCGTTCTTGGCGTTAGCTGAGATAGAACCTGCATCCTTAAAGGTCAGCGCAGAGGAAGTGACATCGGCACCGAGTGCCTCAGCCAGAATTACCGCTGCTTCTTCGCGGGTCAGGACATCGCGGGAGCCGCTTTCCTTGATGTGTGTTGTCCAGGTGTCACCTTTGCCGAGCAAACGGTCGAACAGGGTCAACAGTTCGGCCTGATTCAGGCTGTCAGCAGGCTTGAAGCTGGCGGTAGTTCCTTTACCGGCTACGATACCGTGAGCGGCAAGAACTTCGACGGCATCCTTGGCCCAGTGTGTGCCGATATCGGAGAAGCTGGTATTACGGGCGGCAGCAGTGTAGGTGCCGTCACCGGTAATGCTGAACTGCAGCAGGCCGTCTGCCGGAATGGTGCCGGGCTGCAGATAACTCCATGAGTTTTCAGCAGATTCTTTATAAGCCCCTGTCTTGCGGACATCCTTCAAGTCGTCAGGGTTCAGGGCAAGCTGTACAAATACAGGCTTGCTTGTGGTCCAGCCGTTCTTGAGGGTCAGTGAGGAGGAGCCGATATCAATACTTCCGGTACTGCCGCTTAGCGGAGCGGTATCCGCTTCCTCATGCAGACCGAGTGTGACGGTTAGGCCACTGGCGGTAATGAAGTCCGGAAGTGTGCCAGCCGGAATGGTTAGGGAGAATCCCTTGCCGTTCAGACTGAGTGCACTTGCGGAACTCTTCAGCTTGTCCGCCTGGGCAGATGTGAGCACAATGCTTACTTGTCCGTATTTGGAAAAGTCTACATCAGTGATGCTCAGTACGACATTGTTATTCACGGCACTCTTCAATGCCGCATCCAGAATAGAGTCGGAAACAGCCAGGCTCGCTGTAGGCTTACCACCTGCAGGATCAGCTGTTACAGTAAGCTGTCCGGAAGCCGCAGTAGTGCCTGAAGCCGGAGGTGTTGTAGCAGCAGGTCCTGATGAGCCGGGATTGCTAGGTGTTACAGGTTCGACAGGAGCAGTGACTACTACGCTTACAGTCGACAGGCCTGCCGGTACTGTAGCCGAGTAGCTGTCACTCCAGATCAGAGCATCCGAGACCTTGAAGGTATAAGTTCCGGCGGCTGTTGGTGTGAAAGTAAACTGTCCAAGTGAACCGTCGCCATTACCAAGGTATGCTCCATCCTTTACGTGAACGCCATATTGCAGCACGTCCTGTCCGTTCTCAAGATGAATAAGGTCAGTGAATACAGGCAACTGCTCGCCCGGGAAGTTCTCTTCTTGATAGGTGGCTAACTGTACGCTTGGCACTACAGTTGGTTGCTTCAAGGTGTCGTTGTACCAAAGATTGAAGGTAGCGCCATAAATACCATATACATTGTCGGTAACCGTAAAGCCAATATCTACGGTAACCGGCTGACCGACGACGGCTTGTGTTGTAGATATGGCAGGTGTTACCTTAGTGCTGCCCGCATCAGTACTATAACGTAGCAGCTGTGCATAATCTTCGTCTGCCGTGCCGTTGCCGGCTACGTCATAGACGTAGATATAGTATTGGTTCAGTCCCTCGGCTACTGGAGCCTCAATTTCAAAATATCCGGTCGGATCAATATGTCCGTTAGCCTGCAGTACCTCGCCGTCAGGGCTCTCGAAGACTGCGGAAGTTCCGAATAAATTATTGGGATCTTCACCCTCGGCAACAAGTTCAAGCAGCAGGTCCTCAGCGATATATCCGCTAATTGTTGCACTTCTTGGCTCATCAGCGTTATCCCGTGTATGTTCGGTTACAGTCAGACCGGTAACAAGCGGTGCAGTTGTATCCACAAAGATAAAGATGGCCTGCTCGTCCAGACTGGTTGTGCCGTCGATAACCGGTGTGATCGAATAGATTCCATCAGGGAGCTTGACCGAACTCTTGGTATTCTGGTCGATAACCGACCCATCCCAATGCAGTGTTTCATACAATCCGCGATAATATTTCTCCCCAGTGGCGTATACGTCACCGACGACGGTTCCTGTGTAAGCATTAGCGACTTCGATATGCAAGCTTTCTACAGGTTCGTTGACGGAGAAGGAGAAGTCTGTCTCATCCAGAAAGCCGTCACCATTTGGCGAGATAATATCTTCGCCAATATAGAGTGCAGTAACGGTATCCGGCTTGTATTTGTCACCTACCACTACACCCAAAGGAAGGGTTAGTATTTCAGGTGTGCCCTCGGCATCTTCTTCCGTAAGTGTTAGCAGAGCCTCATAAACTCCAGGAGCGGCATTGGCACCGATAGTTAACGAGACAGGGAAATTTTGTTCGCCGCTGACAGAGAGGCCGTCCAAGCCAGGAACATCAATACCCGCATGTCCTGTGAGCCAATTAACCTTGACGTTGAAGGTCTTTGGTGAGCCGGAAAGGGTATCCACATAGACAGTCTTCGTCACAGTACCTGCCGATTGAAGTCCAAAGGACAGGGAGCCTGTATCATATTCGACTTTGTCTATGTCCGGGCGGCCTGTATCCAGAATCTCAGAGATTCTGGCAATGGAATCAGCATCAACCACCTTAGACAAATCGATAAGTCCCGCGCCTTGCTCGTATATACTGTAATATTTGCCTGCACGATCCTTAAGAGGAGTTGCGCTGTTAGTTAAGAGAACCTTAACCTGATCCGGCGTCAAATCCTCTTTCCAGTCCAGGAGAAGGGCGGCAGCCCCGGCCACATGCGGGCTTGCCATACTGGTGCCGTTGAACTTGGCGTATCCGGTTGAGCTTTCCCAGTCCGGAACCGAAGAATTCACCCCTACGCCAGGAGCCAGGACATCCGGTTTAATATTGAGTTCAGGGAGTGCAGGACCACGCGAACTGAAGCCGGCCAGCCAGTTGTTGGTATCCCAAGTGATTTTGAAATCAACGGTATTACGCTTCGCTTCAAGCTCTTTTTTAATTAAAGCTCCGTCGGCTTTGGTGATGCCGTAGGTTGGAGCGCCATGAGAATCAATAGCCATATTCAATTCGCCTTCAGCGTTATTGGCGATCAGCAGGCCTATGGCGCCAGCTGCTTTTGCGTTAGCGGATTTTAATACAAAAGTAATGCCGCCGCCGCGGTCAACGAGAGCTATTTTCCCTTGGACACCAGCCTTGGTATAATCCTCTACCGTACCCCCCAGTCCGGCATAGACAATTTCTTTGCCGACGGCTGTATCAGGAAGGGGTTCAGATTCCGCTGCCAAAAGGCCATAGA
This sequence comes from Paenibacillus sp. IHB B 3415, assembly GCF_000802655.2. Lineage (NCBI taxonomy): Bacteria > Bacillati > Bacillota > Bacilli > Caryophanales > Paenibacillaceae > Paenibacillus > Paenibacillus sp. IHB B 3415. Next base: position 3,394 of record NZ_JUEI01000035.1, read on the forward strand.
TATTATCCACTGCACCAACTTTAAATATATTAGCGAAGGCTGGAGTTGTAGTAGCACCTACAGAGATTGTCCGATGTGCACCTCCAGGCGTGCCTACAGTTTCCGCGTTCGGCCCGGCGTTGCCCGCTGCAAGTACGACTGTAACGCCTGCCTTGGCAGCATTATCCACGGCAATGGCATCCGGCGAATACTGCTGGTTCACATCAGAACCAAGCGACAGGTTAATGACGTCGACTCCTTTTTCCACCGCCAATTCGATACCTTTGATAACATCGGCTGTTGTTCCTGAGCCGTAAGGTCCAAGAACACGGTATGCATAGATATCCGCATCCGGAGCAACACTGTGGATTATACCGGAGACATGAGAACCATGTGCAGTTTCATAAGGGTTTCCGTCTTTGGGGAGCATGCCCTCTTTGGGAGCAGTTTCCCAAGGTTCATCGTCCTTATCAACGACGTCATATCCGCCTTTATATACTTTTTCACCATTACGTTGAAGATAAGGATGATCGAAATCAATACCTGTATCAACAACAGCTACCTTGATACCATCGCCAGTGGCGCCCTTGCTATATAAAGCATCTGCATGAAAGATATCCCCGTTGCCCACTGTCTCTTGCGCTGATCCGCCTGAACTTGGAGGCGATTCAAGATCGGTTTCTGTTTCCAGAGCATGAACAGTCTGGTTAGGGAATACAGCCTTTACGCCCGGCAGCGCAAGCAGCTTGTCTACCTGGTTGCCTGGAAGCGTTACTTCATAACCGTTAAAGACCTCGGTGTATTCATTGCCTGTCACTGCGCCGATAAGGGCGGCAGCCGACTTGAAGTTGCTGTGCTCAGCCCGCAGAATGTTGTGCTGCAGCGAAGGAGCGGCACTTTTTTGAGTCTGGTTCGCAGCAACTTTAATAGGGTCGTTCTGTAATTGCACAATGAAGGTGACAGGTGCTGAAGAAGTGCTTGTACCGGCATAATTCTGCGGCTTTACAGTTGAAGGTTTGTAATTCTGGATGAACTGCTTTAAAGTTTCCGAGGATAAGTCCAGCTTAGAATTAAGAGAAACGGGGCCTTGAAGGTCCGGTGCTGCAGGTAAGAAAGTGTCCGTATTGGCATAAGAGGCGGAAGGAAAGAGTAGAGAGATGGCTAAGCTTGTACTTGCTGCACCTATGCCTAGTTTTCGAATGGAGCGTTTGAACATTTAATATCCTCCCCAGTAGTATTTAGTTTTAATTTCTGCAACCGGTTAAATCCGTTCTTCCCCTCCTAAGTTTCATATTGGGTATGAGACAAAATAAATTGTGAAAATTACATTTATTTTACAGTCAATTTACAGATTGGAATATACTACTTTAGTACCATATTACGGTAATGTGCTGAATAAATTGTCGAAATCCGATTAATATACTGGGCTATTGAAATAAAAGCATAAAAATGGCGTTGCCAAGACAACATAAACATGTACAACTAAGAGCTTGAATCTCAAGAGAGCGGGGATACGGTCTTGGAAAGATATATACTGGCGTACTTTAGGGCTCCGGAAGAAGCGGAAGGGGTCTCCCGCAAGCTTCAGGCGCTGCGGGTAGAAGAAGTCTCCATTGACAGGTTCAGCAGATTTGGCGGAAGCGGGCTGCAGTCCGGAGTGAATCCGGTCACCGGCAATTTGGCAAGTATGGATTCCATGACCGCAGCCAGTGAGCATACGGGCATCCTCTCTGCATCGCATACGAGCAGCAGCGGGATGAGTCACGGCGGGGATGGCGGACCGACAGGCAGAAATATTCTGCTGACTGTAATTGTGAATTCGGCCATTTACGATCAGGCGCTGACACTCATTGAGGAAGCCGGCGGGATGATTTGATTTTCAGATAACACTACTTGGGAGGCTGATTAAAAGTGGACAGAGAAAACTCGAAAATTTTCTCCAAGACGGAAAAGTTGAAGATGCTCTATGAGGCAAAGGCAGAGGATGTTGAATTCTCAGCGGCTGAAGCGGATCACGATGATATAGAGGCAATGGATCGCTCCCGGGAGGCTGATAAAAGACAGCTGGAGGAGATTCTGAAGAAGGAATAGCGGAAACCTTCCTTATAATGTGAACTTGGCGCGAGTCTGATCAGGAGCTTTTTCCAGCTTATAATCTGGTCAGGCTATGATGTAAAATGTTCCAGAGGATGCCCCACAGAAGTGGGGTGTTTTTGTGCGCAGCCGTGTATAATGAAGAGACATGCCAAACCGGGAGGGTACTGAAGTGGATACTGTTATTTTATGGGTTGGACTGGCGTTGCTGGTTGCGCTGCTAACCTTCCTGAACCAGAAGCAAGTCTATTCTTCCAAAGTTAAAAGGGCTTACCGGGAGCTTCGGGAGCTTACCGCGAAAGTCCGCACCGGACAATCGGAGACTGCTGATCTGGAAGGCTGGGAGACTTCACTTGCCGAAATGGAGAAGCACCCTAATGAGTTCAATAAGCTGGAAAATGAGATCGGTCTGCGCCGGGCTTTCGTCCAGTATCTGGAGCGCCATTATCCCCAGGATGCCAGGCTCCCGGATCTGCAGGAAGCGGCTGCGTACCAGAAGGATAGTGTATGGGGAATTAAGATCGGGGATTACGGACCCAGGAAGTAGCGCGGAATCTGTACATATATGCAGATGGCCTCATCGGTTGATTTCTCACCAGACGCATAACCCCATTCTAAGAAAGATAGTCCCATTCTCCGCCAGCCGGGGGTGGGGCTTTCTGTATAGCTGGACCGTGATTGGCATCCGGACGGCTTCCTTGTGCAGCTGCTTCATTTACGCTGATTTTTTTAATTCATTAATATAATCCAAACTGCCCGGATATCCGTTAATATGAGTAAAGTGATGAATACAAAACCAACAAAAAAGCCGGATAAAAATTGAGATTTATAGGGAGTAGTCATAATGGAGAATCTATCAGCCCAAGTAGTTACAGATGAACTGGTTGTCAAAGCTTTGGAAAAGAATCTTGCATTGATCCGATTTGATCTGGACCGTCGGGTAGCGTATGTAAATGAGGTGTTTGCCGGTTCGATGAAATACAAGGTTGAGGACATGTATGGAATGCAGCACAAGGAGCTGTGTTTCCCTTCTTTCGTGAACAGTCCCGGCTATGAGCTATTCTGGGAGAACCTGTTTGCAGGCAGGAGCTTTCAGGATAAAATCGAACGGATGGACGCGGACGGGGAATCAGTCTGGCTCGAAGCCACGTATATGCCGGTGTTTGATGAGACGGATACGCATGTCATTGGCGTGTCGAAGGTGGCGACCAATATCACGGGCAGACAGAATAATATGAACCGTGTAGTGGAACAGATGCAGGAAATGGCTGACAGCCTGAATCAGCGTGCGGAAAAAGGAATTGAGCGCAGTCAGGATCTGCTGGTGAGTATTGATAAAATTGCCGAAGTCTCGAGCGAAAATACGGATACGCTGCTGAATTTGCAGACGCAAGCAGCGGCCATTCACGGCGTGGTGCAGACGATCCGTAATATTGCGTCACAGACCCACCTGCTTGCGCTTAATGCGGCTATTGAGGCTGCTCATGCCGGTGAGTTCGGCCGGGGATTCGACGTAGTGGCCAAAGAAGTAAGAAAGCTGTCCGCAATGGTTCAGGACCAGATCACAGAGGTTCGCGACAGTGTCCAGGCCATCACAGAGGAAGTAGGAAGAATATCTAACGGACTTAACCTGGTTCAGGAGAATGTGGGTGTGAGCCAGCAGCAGATTCAGGTAGCCCTGAATGATTTCACTTTGATTGCATCTTCCGCACAGGAACTGGACAATCAGGCGCGTGAAGTAATGAACATCGTCTGACGGTTGCTTTCTCCAAATACTGTTCCAGTTCCGCATAGAATTTCCTTTTACAGCATGTATCCCGGGCATTTACGTGGAGACATGCTTTTTTTGCTTATTGTGAGTAGAAAATGAACCTTTTGAAGCCCCCGGTTGTTATATAGGGTAGTCCAAACAAGAAAGGAGGCATGCTCAGGTGGGCAATAGGGAATTGTTCCAAACCTACAGTAAAGAGGTATACCGGACCTGCTACTATATGGTGCACGATGCTGCCGATGCTGAGGATCTATGCCAGGAGGTATTCATTACCCTTTTCCGCAGCCAGTGGCAGAACATAGATCATTTGAAGGCCTGGATTATGAAGGTCACGGTTAATACCTGCCTGAATCACTTGAAACGCAGGAACAGCCTGCAGCAGAAGCTGATGGCTAATCTGCATTTGTTCAAGGGGAGTCCGGAGCCCCCGGTAGAGAAGCTGGCGGAGCAAAAGGAAACGAAGCTGGAATGGGCCGGATATATGTCCCGTCTTCCGGTAAAGATCAGGGCTGTCCTGACACTGCGGTATATGCATGATTTCAGTATGGATGAAATTTCCGGTATGCTGGCTATTCCGCTGGGAACGGTCAAATCCAGGCAGCACAAGGGGCTGCGCCTGATGAAGAAGATTCTTGAGGAAACGGGAGTTCAGATTATAGCTAAGGAGGAAGAGCCATATGGACAGCACCGAAGCACTGCTAAAGCGTCGCTTAAATGACGATAACGAGATTCTGTATCCTGATTTTGAGGAGATGTGGGGACGGATGGAGCAGGCCGGACATGCTGGTACAGTAAGCCGAACCGATGCAGGGGCTCCCGCTCCGCGCCGTCACCGCAGCTGGCGCAAGTTCACCATCGCTGCTTCTCTCAGCGCGCTGCTGGTGGCTGTACCCGTATATGCTGCTGTGCAATATGACTGGGGCATCCTGCTCAGATATAGAGGCGGTGTACAGGCCGCGCTGGCGCAGAATCTGGGTCAGCCGCTTGGACAGACGATCACCAAGGATGGAGTAACCCTGACGCTGCATACGGCGCTCACCGATGAGAACCGGACGGTGATTCTGTACAGTCTGGATGTCGGTACAGACAGGGAAAGCGGAATGTGGAATATTCAAGGCATGTCCCTTAAGGATGCGAAGGGGAACGGCGATGAAATGGAATACAATTATCAGCAATGGGACGAGAAGAATCAACGGTATAACGGGTATTTCGAGTCGAATTGGACGCCGGATCAGGAGACGGTCAAGGTGAGCCTGACAGCAGAGCGAATCGAGTCGTATTCACAGCAGGAGGTCGATCTGAACCTGGATACCGATTCACCGCAGCAGCAGAGCTTCCCTGTGAACCGGGATGGACTGGAATCCTTCAGTGTTCAGCCCTTTAAGGAGGGGAATGAACGTCTGATGCTGTCCACGGCGGCAGTCTTTAATAATTCGGAAGCGAAGGACTTAGCTTTCCCGCAAATCATAGCCTATAGAGATGGAGAGCTTGTCAGGAATTCTCAATCAGGTGCTTTTGGCAAGCCGGGAGACAACGGGGAATACACCTCGCTTCAGTATTATAAGCCGGATGACGTCCCCAAGGCTGATACAGTGTATAAGCTCAGCTACACCAAGCTGGAACGCAATATAGACGGTCCTTGGACGTTTGATCTGGAACTGAGCAAGAAGAAGATGGCAGACGCCACAATCAAGACGGCGCTGGATCTGCCGCTGGAAGCGGGAGACACGGATAACAGGATTGAGCAAATGGTAGTCACGCCTACACAAATTCGTGTGTCCGTCCGGAGCAAAGCTAAATTCGCTGAATTGCCGTATGTTAATTATACACTCGAGGTGGACGGCCGGAAGCTGGAGGGCGGAGCATGGCATTCGACAACCGGGGACAGGGAGCTGACAACCCTGCGTTTCGAACGGCCGGCAGATCTTGAGATTACAAAGACAACGCCAATGACGCTTGTAGGGAAATATAAAGTTACCCGGCATGGGGACGATAAGACACCACTTCAATTGACCAACATCTCCAGCGAGAAGCAGACGCTGATCCGGGAAACCGGCGGTTATCCGGTACAGTGGACCTACTATATGCAGGGTGCGGATCTCTATGTGGAGATGAAGAGCGATGATCCCCATTTTGGCGGCGTGAATCAGACTCATATCGGCACAGGGAAAGACCGGATCATAGGAAAAATAGTGACAGTGAACTTCCGGGGAGAAGGAAAGAACCACAGCATTGATGTGTATAAGGACTTCAAAGGAACAGAAGCTTCTATATACATGTTCTTCTACTCCACCAACGAGCCGGACAAAGAGACGCGGGTGCAAATGCAGCCTTAAAAGGCAGTCCAAACCTGAAAAGGGGCGGACGCCTTTTTTTTCTTAGGAGACACCGGGAAAATTGGGCTGAAGTATTTATTGTGCTTACATTGCGATGATCTCACGAATACGTTGCCGCGTTATGCTGGAATAACTTGTCCCAGGTGAACAAGAACAGACAACGAGGAGCGTGGCAGGCAGTGAGTAAGCAGCATCCGCTTTTAAAGAGAGTATTAACCGGGATATTGGCAATGTCGGTGTTGATCCCGTTCATTCCACCCTCCTTCTCATCATCAACGGTGTATGGGGATGCGGCGGAGCCTAGCGGTGTCGTTATGCTGGAGGATTTTGAACAGGTGAGCCTGGCAGACTTGACGTTTGACAGTGCGCGCATCTACAGCGGCAATATGGCGCTTGAAAGTGATCCGAAATACGTCCGTGACGGGGCAAAATCCTTGCGGATTGATTATGACTTTATCGGCATAACCGATAATCCCTCCCAGGTTGCAGTGGGGCCTGCAACGCAGTTAGCCTTAACAGGCAGAACGCCCCACAAAATCGGCATGTGGATTTACGCCAATAACGAAGGGCATGGTCTAACCTCCAAGTTCTATATTTCAGCCACCGGGAAGTCCAAGACGTATGAAATGAGGAGCGAAGAGACAGGGATAGACTGGAGCGGCTGGAAGTATGTTGAGGCCGAAATAGGAAGTGATCTGACGCTGCCCGGTACCGTGGCGTTCTACTTCCAGATGAAAGAACGGCAAATGAGCAAAAAGAACAAAGGCTCGATTTGGATCGACGATGTCAGACTTATTTATGATGAGCCAACGGATGAGGATATGGATGTTCCCGTGCTGGCTCCGGTTTCACCCGCACCAGATCAAACCTTGACTGCTCCCGTATCCGATATCATCCTGTCGGCGGATGATGCGAAGTCGGGTATTGATCCAGACTCGATCCAATTAACTGTGGATGGCCAGTCCGTTGCACCGGCCGCTTACGCTTACGATCTGGACACTAAGGCAATTACTTATCACCCGGAGGTGCCGCTGGATGGCGGTTATCATCAAGTGGTTGCCGAAGTGAAGGATCTGGCCGGCAATCCGGCTTCAGCAGAGTATGCTTTTACTATTGAGCATGGGGCGATGCTCACCTTGGAAGGGCCGGAGGAAGCGGTCAGCAACGAGCCTTACCGGTTGAAGCTGGCGGCGAAGGGTGTCGGCGAAGCAACCAGCGTGCTGACCAAGATTAAGTTCGACCCGCACACGCTTCAGGCTGACACTGTGCATGCACGTGACGGTCTAAGCAACGTCCAGAGCACCATCGACAATATAGGCGGCTATGTTGAATTTAGCGCAGAAGGACTGCAGGGAGATTCTGCGGATGCTTTGGCCAGCATCGATTTCGCCGTGAGCCGGTCCGCAAAAATGGAACGTGGCGAGACCTACAAGCAGTTCACCATGGCGAAAGGCAGCTTTGGGTATGGCAGCGGGACTGCCGTAAGCTCTTTTGCCTCTCCGGTTAATTATAAGATTGGTTTCCCGTATGCCTTAACCGTCAAGGGATCGGGCCTGCAAACGAAGAATATCATTACCGTTACTACCCATGCGGGAGCTCCGGTTGAAGGGGCGGAGATTGATTTTACCGATGCAAGCGGCCCTCAGACCTATGTGACGGTAACAGCCGTCAATTCGAGTATATATACAAGCGCTGATCATTCGTCCGCCGTGCTGCTTACAGCAGAGAACAACGGGCAATTCTTCGCTACAGCAGGAAGCACCTCCGGATTCGTCAAGGTATATCTTCCGGATGGAACAGGGACAGGCTACATCGCCTCTGCTGATATAGAGCAGAAGAGTCTTACCGAAGGATTGGGACTGACGGACGCCAAGGGTGAAATTCATACTTCGCTGGCCAATCTCGCGATCGGCACCTGGAAAGTGCAGGCGGTCAAGGATGGCGGCACCAGTGAGAGCTTCAGCATGAACGTTGTGACCCAGTTTGGCGGAGACGATCCAAAATATGTCCAAACCTTTGTTACCGAAGATATGAGTACGATGCTGAGCGTGGGCTGGCAGACGGCCCCCAGAGTTCAAGCAACTTCGATTCAATATGTGAAGGACAGCGGCCTGGTAGACCATGGATTGGACAATGCTGAACAACAGGCGGCAGAGCAGTCTGCGCTTACTGAAGTGGAGGTCATCCATGAAGTGGAGGGCGGACCGCTTGGAGAAATTAAGTTCCACAAGTCATTGGTTACCGGCCTGGAGCCGGGTACGGCTTATCATTACCGGGTGGGCTATGAAGGTCATTGGAGTGCCTGGTACGAATACAAGACCTTGGCTGCAGCACCGGACACCCCCGTTTCTTTTGTATTCGTAACCGATTCGCATACCAAGGGAGATAACGGGCTTGAAATCTATCAGCAGCTGATCAGTGATTCCTTAACCCGTTATCCGGACACCCAGTTTATTATGCATGGCGGCGATATGGTTGACGACGGTGGAATCCTGAATGAGTGGAACCAGTTCTGGGAAGCTTCTTCAGTCTATGCCTCCTCCCTTCCTTCAGGCTACACGATGGGGAATCATGATGTTAAAGGTGCGGGCAAGGAGATTTTTGCCAAGGGACTTGATTTGCCGGAGAACGGCCCGGACGTTCAGAAGGAGTACGCCTATTCCTTCGATTCGGGTGAGGTGCATTTCATTGTGCTGAACTCTGAGGCAGACGAAGTAACCATGGCCAAGCAAGCCGAATGGCTGCGTGCGGATCTTCAGGCAAGTGATAAGAAATGGAAGATTGTGATGTTCCATAAGCCTGCTTATCATACCGAAGATGGACGCGGGAATGTAATTGAATACACGCAAACGTATTTTGCACCTGTTCTGGAGGAACTGAAAGTAGATCTGGTGCTGGAAGGCCATGACCATGTGTATGCGCGCACCTATCCGATGAATGGAGGAAAGCCGCTGCTAAACGGCGAGCGCGGGACGGTCTATCTGGACGGGGGCGCCTCCGGCTGGAAATTCTATGATGGTAAGCAGTATGAGTATCTTAATTTCATGTTTGACGAGGACGTTCCGGTGTATTCTGCCATTCAAGTCAGCCATGACAAAATCACCATCCAGGCCCGTACTACGGAAAGCGATGCATTAATAGATAATTATATTATTGAGAAAAAGGATGAGCTTACGGTGACTTCCGTGGCGGTATCGCCTACGGAGCTGACATTGCAGGCCGGGGAGGAACGCGCGACAGTTCTCACCGCTACGTATAGCGATAAGTCCACGGCAGATGTTACGAATGAAGCGATTTGGACATCTTCCAATGACAATGTGGCTACGGTAGATGCCGCAGGCGTGATTCACGCGGTAGCAGCAGGCGGTACTACAATCGAGGCACAATACGGAAACTTGCCGGCAGTCAGCATTGCTGTAACGGTTCAGGCGGAAAGCACGGTTCCTGTTCTGCTGAAACTGACAGCTGATCCAGGCACTCATAGGCTCCAAGTGGGCCAGACCGCAGCTTCTGTAATAACGGCAGTATATGATCATGCAGAGAATCTGGTGGTTACGGATCAAGTCATTTGGGTATCTTCTGACCCTGCTGTTGCTTCTGTATCGGACAAGGGGCTTATCACGGGCGTTGCGGCAGGCGAAGCAACGGTCACGGCTTCGTTCGGAGGCAAGTCCATTGCGATACCGATTGTGATTACGGAGGTTTCCGCACCGGCAGTGGTTGATTTGGAGGTGACGCCAGCTTCAGTCTCCCTGACAGAAGGTCAGACGCAAAGCCTGGCGGTCACGGCGAAATATTCTGACCTTTCTAGCGCCCTCAAGACCCTGGAAGCGAAATATGCCTCCGGCAATCCTTCGGTTGCAGCTGTGAGCGAAGCGGGTGTAGTCACAGCAGTGGGTACAGGAACGGCGATGATCACAGTTTCATACGGAGGAGTGAGCAAGGAGATTCAGGTCTCCGTAACGGCGGCTATAGGCAACAATGATGGAGGCACGGTACCTGCAGCAACTCCAAGGCCAACGTTAACGCCAACTCCGACTCCGACAGCAACGGCAACATCCACTCCAGCTGTAACACCGACACCGGCTGTAACTATGGAGCCGACGCTGCCAACCGAGACGAAGCCTGTATTCAACGACAGAGTAGATCTTGATAAGGTAAAAGCGATCATGGCAAAAGGGCAATCTGCTCCGGCTGTGACATTCCCGGATACTCCTGCAGCTCTGTGGAGTGCCGCATTCATTGAACGTGCGGCCCGGATGGGGATTATAACGGGCTATGCGGATGGTTCCTTCCGCCCTGACGCCAAAGTAACCCGCGCTGAGTTTGCAGCGATGCTGTTCAAGGCCTTTGGTCTGAGTGCTTCAGGCGGTACCGGCTTCTCGGATACGCGGGGGCATTGGGCCGCGGAAGCCATTAGTGCACTTCAAGACAACGGAGTGATCACCGGGTACGCCGATGGCTCCTTCCATCCCAAGCAGGAGATCACCCGGGCAGAGATGGTGACTATGCTGTCACGTCTGACGAATTATGTGAGCAGTATTAATGCTCCATTCTCCGACGTCACAGCGGGCTGGGCAGCAGGACCAATCAATGCCTTTGCGGGGGCAGGTATCGTAACGGGAAAAGGCAATGGACAGTTCAAGCCGGAGGAACCGGCTTCCCGCGCCGAATCGGTAGTGATGATCCTCCGCCTTATGGATAAGCTCATGGAATAATAGGCAGCATTTTGTAGCGAGTATAGGAATAAACAAGTCCAATTCCAACAGGAAGAGCAGCCCGGCCGGGGCTGCTCTTTTTATGCTGAAAGCTCCCGCATGCCATCTGGCGCGCGGATTTCGCAATAGATAAATATAAAGGGTTGGCCGTGACCCGATTACGGGATATGCGGTATACTTAATTGCACTTTGTACAACTAAAACGTCTGATTTACAAACGATTATCCGTTTAGTTGTATTACGTACAATTAAACAGCTCTATGTAGACGGGTTCTTCCCCATTGGGCAGATTTAGTTGTACAGAATACAGTTATAAGTGGCAAGCATCCCTTTTTGCTGTTTTTAATTGTACATAATACAACTATCCCTGAATTTCCATTTCAGTGCATAAGGAGAGAACAATACTTGACGATAACACGCTGCGCATGGGTGAATGAGGACCCTGTTTATATTGCCTATCATGATGAGGAATGGGGCAAGCCGCTATATGATGATCTGAAGCTGTTCGAGCTGCTGATGCTGGAGGGCATGCAGGCCGGACTGAGCTGGTATACGGTACTGAAGAAGCGGGAGAATTTCCGCGAAGCCTTCGACGGTTTTGATCCGCAGAAGATTGTGCTGTACGGGGAGGACAAGATAGCCGAGCTGATGCAGAATGAGGGGATTATCCGCAACCGGCTGAAGATTAATGCGGTCATCCGCAATGCGGAGGCCTATCTGCAGATTGTCCGGGAGGAAGGCAGCTTCGGAGAATATCTCTGGAGCTTCATAGACGGAACGCCGGTGGTGAATCAATGGAAGAGCAGAGCGGAAGTTCCCGCTACCACTCCGCAGTCTGACAACATGAGCAAGGCGCTGAAGCGCAAGGGAATGAAGTTTGTCGGTTCAACCATTTGTTATGCATTCATGCAGTCCTCTGGGATGGTGGACGACCATGTGCTGGATTGCTTTTGCCGCAGCGGTGTGACGGATTAAGGGATCTGACCCGCAGTTTGGCGCTGCACGGGTAAGAAATGCTATACTATCCTAGATATGCTTCACACAACTAAGCCCGCGCTTTCGAATCCAGTTACGCGGAGTGATTTCAGGGAGACTGGGCTCTCATAACTAAGCTTATGCTTTCGAAGCAAGTTTTGCGAAGCAGAACCAACGGAGCATATGCTACAAAACTTTCAGGAGGATTTACTAACATGCTATGGCACGAACTGACGGTACATACAACGGAGGAAGCACAGGAGATGATATCCAATCTGCTGTATGAGGCCGGTGCGGGCGGAGTTTCCATTGAGGAATCCGGAACGCTGAATAAAATACGGGATACCCGTTATGGTGAATTATACGATGAGCCGCTGAATGACATCCCCGAGGGGGAAGCGGTAATTAAGGGCTATTATGCCGAAACGGCGGCAATGGACGAGATTGTGGCGGAGGTAACGCCAAGGGTGGAAGAGCTGAGAGGGTTCGGGATCGATCCCGGCAAAGCGCTGATCTCCTGGAAGACGGTGGATGAGGATGAATGGGCCCATGCCTGGAAGCAGTACTTTAAGCCGCTGCGCGTCTCGGAACGGCTGACCATTAAGCCTACATGGGAAGAATATACCCCGGCCTCCCCGGACGAAAAGATTATCGAGCTCGACCCCGGCATGGCCTTCGGAACGGGGACGCACCCGACGACGGCGCTGTGCCTGCGCGCACTTGAGAAGCATGTTGCCAGCGGCGATGAAGTGATTGATGTCGGCACAGGCTCCGGCATTCTTGCCGTAGGTGCGGTGCTGCTGGGCGCGAAATCCGTTCTGGCCCTGGATCTGGACCCGGTGGCGGTGGAGAGCGCCCGTGAGAATGTGGCACTGAACCGGCTTGAAGCTGCCATCACGGTTAAGGAGAGCGATCTGCTCTCCCTGCTCGGCGGTGAACGGGCGGCAGATACCACAGCCGGAGATATGTGGCCTTCGGCAAGACCCGGCTATACTGCTGAACAGGCTGGACAGGAAGCAGTTCCTTCCGCTGCACCGGCTGCCGACGGACTGGGCGTTACCCTGCCGGTGCGGGTTGTCGTAGCGAATATTTTGGCCGAGATCATTGTGCTGTTCACGGATGATGTGTACCGTGCACTTCAGCCGGAAGGAATCTACATCACCTCCGGTATTTACAAGGATAAGGAAGGACTTGTGGCGGAAGCGCTGAAGTCTTCCGGTTTCGAGATTATAGAAGTAACCCGTGAAGAAGATTGGGTGGCGTTCACAGCCGGAAAGAGGTAGAGATGGAATTTCTGCAAAGCTTTATACGAATGCCGCTGGAACAGCTTCCGTTCCTGCTTATTACCCTGCTGATCGCCTTTACAGTACATGAGTTTAGCCATGCTTACTTTGCGAATAAGTTCGGTGACCCGACAGCACGCCTGCTCGGCCGTATGACCCTGAACCCGGCGGTACATTTCGATTTCTTCGGAATTATCCTGCTTGTGGTCGCCGGATTCGGCTGGGCGCGGCCGGTTCCGGTCAACCGTGAAAATTTCAGCCGCCCCCGTCTGATGGGCGTTATCGTATCTGCTGTCGGTCCGATCAGCAATCTGCTGCTCGGGTTTCTCGGAGCATTGATTTATTCGGCTCTGGCGGCGACCGGAGTGCTGGAATCTATCAGCAATGACCGCGTGCTTCAGGCTATTTACTGGTTCTTCGGCATTTTCATTCAACTTAATTTCTTCCTGTTCCTGTTCAACCTGATTCCCCTGCCGCCGCTGGATGGTTACCGGATCGTGGAGGATCTGGCTCCTCGTCCGATCCGCGGAAGACTGCAACAGTATGAGCAGTGGGCAGTCTTCATCTTTTTGCTGATTCTGTTTATCCCGGGTCTGCGTGCCTACACGATTACACCGCTGGATAACTGGGCCAATCAAATGAGCGCTGGAGCCGTGAAGTTCTTTTTCGGATTATTCGGCGGCTAGAATTCAGATTGAGGGATGTTCATGCAGCTCTAAACGTTGTACAATATAACGTGGTATTTTCGAGGTTTAATCATGTGAGTGAAGCGGCGGCCGGGACCTGATTTGGCGGGAACGCCGCCGCTTTTACGCTGAATAACGGACAGGATGATGATAAAAGATGCAGCGTTATTTCGTAACACCGGCGCAGTTCGGCCAAGACAAGGTAAGCATTGACGGCGAAGATGCCCGGCATATTGCCAAGGTGATGCGCGGCAAGGCAGGGGATAAGCTGATCGTCAGCGACGGCGTTTCCCACGAGGCATTGGCTGAGATCGCTGAAATAGAGATTGGCCTCGTAACCGTGAGCATACTGGAGAATCTGGCCATGACCCACGAGCCGCGGATTAAGATTACTGTAGCCCAGAGCCTGCCGAAGGGGGACAAGCTGGAGACGGTGATCCAGAAATGTACCGAGATCGGTGCGGTTGCCTTCACCCCGTTCCTCTCCGAGCGGACGATTGTGCAGTATGATGAGCGCAAGGAGAGCAAGCGGGTAGAGCGCTGGCGTAAGATCTGCAAGGAAGCTGCTGAACAGGCCCACCGGAATATCGTTCCGGAAGTACATTCGCCGCTGAGCTGGAAGCTGCTGCTGAAGAGCTTCAGTGAGTATGACGCGGTCTATTTCTGTTATGAAAAAGAAGAAGGGCTGCAGCTCCGCAGCGCAGCCGCGCCTTGGCTGTCCTCGCAGCCGCAGGATTCTACTGCGAAGGTAATGATTGTTGTCGGACCGGAAGGCGGCTTCAGTCCGGAGGAATGCCGAGCGGCCGAAGAGGCCGGTGCGGTTTCCGTAGGTCTGGGAGCGCGCATTCTGCGCTGTGAAACCGCAGGTATGGTCGCCGCCGCCTGCATTCTATATGAATCCGGAGAAATGGGGGGAGCTTAAACAATGCCATCCGTAGCATTTTATACATTAGGCTGTAAAGTCAATTTCTACGATACTGAAGCCATCTGGCAGCTGTTCAAAAATGAAGGGTACGAGCAGGTGGATTTCGAAGGTTCCGCCGATGTCTACCTGATCAACACCTGTACGGTGACCAATACGGGCGACAAAAAAAGCCGGCAGATGATCCGCCGCGCGGTGCGCCGCAATCCTGAAGCTATCGTCGCTGTAACCGGCTGCTACGCGCAGACCTCGCCCGGAGAGATTCTCGACATCCCCGGCGTCGATCTGGTCATCGGCAACCAGGACCGCGAGCATATCATGACCCATGTGAAGAATATTCAGGAATCGCGCCAGCCCGTGAATGCGGTCCGCAACATTATGAAGACCCGGGAGTTCGAGGAGCTGGATGTTCCCGGATTCGCTGACCGGACGCGTGCATTCATGAAGATTCAGGACGGCTGCAACAACTTCTGCACCTTCTGCATCATTCCCTGGTCGCGCGGGCTGTCGCGCAGCCGTGATCCGAAATCGATTGTCGCCCAGGCGCATCAGCTTGTGGAAGCGGGATATAAGGAGTTTGTCCTGACCGGGATTCATACCGGTGGCTACGGCGATGATCTGGAGAATTACCGTCTGGCCGATCTCTTGTGGGAGCTGGATCAGGTGGATGGCCTGGAGCGGGTCCGCATCAGCTCGATTGAAGCCAGCCAGATTGATGACAAGCTGCTTGAGGTGCTGAACCGCAGCTCCAAGATGTGCCGCCATCTGCATATTCCGCTGCAGGCCGGACATAACGACGTGCTGAAGGCGATGCGCCGTAAATATACGACTGAAGAGTATTATGCCAAAATGCAGCTGATCCGCCAGGCAATGCCGGATGTAGGCATTACAACCGACGTTATTGTGGGCTTCCCGGGCGAGACCGAGGAGATGTTCCGCGCCGGTTATGACTTCATGAAGGCGGTCAACTATTCCGAGATGCATGTGTTCCCGTATTCCAAGCGGACCGGTACGCCTGCTGCACGGATGCTGAACCAAGTGGATGAAGAGATCAAGAATGCGCGTGTCCAGCAGCTGATCGACCTCTCTGAGGAGATGCAGCTGGCTTATGCCCAGAAATTCGTCGGCAGAACACTGTCCGTCATTCCTGAGCGTGCAGCCAAGGGATCACCGGGACGCAGCATTCAGCACGGCTTCAGCGACAACTATCTGCAGATTCTGTTCAGCGGTGATGATTCGCTGCAGGGCGAGCTCTGCGAGGTGAAGGTGACAGAAGCTGGCGTGAATGAATGCCGCGGTGAGCTTGTCAGTGTGAGCAGAGCTGCAGCAGAACCGCGCCGCGCGTAAACGTACGCAAGGACAGCTATACGCAAGTATAAACACACCAAGGGGATGCCTCCAGGAGCCGGTAACGGCTCTGGGGTATCCCCTTTTTGGCTTCCTGATCTATAGCGGATAAGTCTACAGGCTTACCGCCCGCCGGGGGGAAGGGATCAAATCAGCTGCGTCACAGCCTCAGCTGCGCTGAAGTAAGTGCCAGGATGATGAAGAACGCCACGGCTAGAGTAATTCCATAGTCATCGATAACACGGTTGAACGGCAGATGGATTTTGTCGGAGAGGAAACGGGAGTATGCATAGAGCAGGATGGCTGCGGCCAATAATGACCACTTTTGCAGCTTTCCGGCACGCAGGCAGAGGCTCATCAGTTCAGTTCTGTGCTAGCCAGTAAGGCGCCGAGGATGAAGAACTAAATGTATAGATATAGAGCGCGATTTTTATAGTTATAAAGACCTGAATTCGGCCGAAACTGAAAATTAACTGAAAATGGGGTAAAGACTTGGGCTCTATTTGTCGATATAGTGGAAGAGTGTGGTAAAAGGCCACCGATAATAAGACCGTCTAA
Source organism: Paenibacillus sp. IHB B 3415 (assembly GCF_000802655.2). NCBI lineage: Bacteria > Bacillati > Bacillota > Bacilli > Caryophanales > Paenibacillaceae > Paenibacillus > Paenibacillus sp. IHB B 3415. The sequence continues at coordinate 20,063 of NZ_JUEI01000035.1, forward strand.
GGAGAGAACAGATGACCGTGTACAGGAAAATGACAAAAACGCTCCTCATTATGATATTGCTCGTTGCTGCAGCTTTTCCGGTAAACGTCTTTGCCGCTGCTGGAGACATCAACTCTATTGAAATCGACAGCTCTGACAAAATAGAGCTAACCGTTGGCCAGACACCGAAGCAGCTTAAGGTATATGCCAATGTAGAAGGCTCTTCCTCCAAGAGGGATGTGACGGCATCCGCCACATGGACCTCCTCCAAGAATGAAGTTGTCAGCGTAATTAACGGTCAGATAAAACCGCTTGCTTACGGGACAGCAATGATTACAGCTACTTACAGTAATAATGCGGTAGATACTGTTGAGGTATCTGTTACGTATCCGTATAAAGATCTGAAACTGAAACGCAGTACGGAGGGTAGCTACAAACTAGGAGACAAAGAAGCCTCACTCCTAGTTACCGCAACGGCCAAGGGCGGCGAATCAGCCACTGAAGAGAAAGATGTGACGAAGGACGCCGACTGGAGCAGCTCGAATTCAGGCGTACTGACAATTGCAGCAGGTAAGATTACGCTGGTTGGCGAAGGAACGGCAACAGTTACTGCCAAGTACAAGGGATTAACCGAGACTTTTAAAGCGGTTGTGGAGCTTCCTTATTCGGCAATTGAACTGAAAGACAAAAACGGGACGGTTGTCAAAGAGCTGGAAATGCTGGTCGGAGACGATCCGGTACAACTGACCGCCAAGACGAAAGCGACTGCGGAGAGTATGGAATCCACCATTGCCAATGCTGATGTGGACTGGAGCAGTTCGGCTGAAAGTGTTGCTACAGTAGAGGCTGGTAAGATTACTATACTTGGAGTCGGCAAAGCGGTAATCACCGCCAGTTACCTCGGAGTTACCCAGTCGGTTGACGTCTATGTGCGGGCGCCTTATGAAGCGCTCCTGCTGACACCATCCGGCGACCAGTCCATTTTCCTGGGAGAAAGTCTAAATGTAACGGCAAAGATGCGTAATGCGGTCAATTCGACCACGAACGAAACGGCGTCCGCTACCTGGACCTCGGACAACCTGATGGCAGCTACGGTAGTTGCCAATGTTACCGATGCCAGCAATGCCTTTGCTACAGTGACAGGCAAAGCGGTAGGAACTTCTGTCATCAAAGCAGATCACCTCGGAATCAGCAAAACCTTCAAGGTAACGGTCTATCCAACCCTGACTGAGCTGACCCTCGAGAAGACAGAACAGGAAATATACACAGCAGACTCCGCCGGCTTGCCGAAGGTAAGCGGAACGAAATATGACGGAACCAAGCTGGATATCAGCGATGAAATCGAGTGGACCTCGGCGAATGAAGAGATTGTCTCGATTAAGGACGGGAAGCTTACCGGCGGCAAGGCAGGCACAGCTACCCTGACGGGCAAGATCAAGGCAGGTGCAGTAACTGCAGGTTCTGCGACTGCGATCCGCTCCAAGACCGTTGAATACAAAGTAACCGTTCAGAATAAAGTGCTTGTCCTGATTGGACCGGAGGATGCGCTGGGTCTGGTCATCGGTGAAGAAACGCCGCTCCCTGCGGTTCAGGCCGTACTGGAGAACGGTGATGAGCTCGATGTGACAGGCACCATTGTCTGGGAACTGGGCGGAAGCAACGCGGTTCTCAAGCAATCGGCAGCTGCCAAGACCATTAAAGGTCTGGTCAAAGGCTCGGCAACACTCAAAGGTACGTATTCCAATAAGACGATCAGTGTTCCGGTAACGATTGAGCAGAAGGTTGTGAAGCTTGTCGTAGAACCGGCTGTGCTTGAGATGAATATCAAAGGCTCCAAGACGATTAAGGTCACCGGATATTTCTCAAACGGCAAAACTGCGAACTTCTCGGGCGGAATGAACTGGGTATCGTCAAATCCGGATGTTGCTTCTGTGAAGGGAACGTCGGTTAAAGCGATCGCTGAAGGTACAGCAACCTTGAACGGTTCCTACCAGGGAATTCCTGCCACTGTCAAAATTTCAGTGGTGCCGAAGCTAATGAAGATTACGGTCAGTGAGAATAAGCTGATTCTTGCACCGGGTGCAGGCAAAAGCGTAGTTGTAACCGCACTGTATGATACAGGCAAGAGCGCTGTTGTCACAGGAAGCGTAGTCTGGACCAGTTCCAAATCTTCTGTGGCTAAAGTGAATTCCTCCGGGCAGATTACAGCGGTAAGCAAAGGAACCACTTCGGTTAAAGGCAAGCTGGGCACCAAGACAGTGACGGTATCTGTTTCAGTGAAATAGTACTGTACTGGCTGCTGCTATAAGTAAGATCATTAGACCTGGACATTGCCTCTGCGGCTGTGTTCAGGTTTTTTATGTATAACCGGTGCGGATATTAATTTGCTCTCCCCTATAGTAATCCCGAGTAAACCGATGTATAATTCGGAAAAAGCGTACTATAAAGTCCATTAAGGGAGATGAAGCAGGTGGCTAAGCACAAGGCATTATCCATTCAAACGATTGTGGCAATCGGCATCGGTTCGCCGTTGTTCGTAATACTGGGGAGGTTCGGTTCCATTCCTTCGGGTATTCCGAATACCAACATTGAGACTACATACGCACTTCTGGCGCTGTTTGCGCTTCTATACGGACCGGTTGCGGGGCTCTTCATCGGACTGATCGGGCACACACTGAAGGATGCGATCTTCTATGGCTCACCTTGGTTCAGCTGGGTCATCTCCTCGGGACTGGTCGGGCTGGTTATCGGGCTGCTGGCAGCCAGAATAGCGATCAGGGACGGTGAGTTCGGCCTGAAAGAGATGATTGCCTTCAATCTCGCGCAGATTGTTGCCAACGCCATTGCCTGGTTCCTGGTAGCGCCGGTGCTGGACATTCTCATCTACGCGGAACCGGCTAACAAGGTCTTCACCCAGGGGCTGATCGCCGGAGCGTCCAACATCGTAACGGTGGCGGTCATCGGAACACTGCTCGCTGTAGCCTACTCCAAGACGAGAACGAAACAGGGTAGCCTGAAAAGACTGCAATAATATATAATTCAAACAGAAAGGCCGGTGCCCGTCACCGGCCTTTCTGTTTGAGCGGGTCAGTTATGATACGTAAATCAGCATATGAGGAAGGTTACCCATGAGCAAAACGGTTATAGAATTCACCGACTTCACCTTTAAATACCGGGCCCAGCAGGAACCTACACTGCATAAGATTAACCTGAAGATACATGAAGGCGAGAAGATTCTGATTGTCGGGCCCTCCGGCTCCGGAAAAAGCACCTTGGCCCATTGTATCAATGGCCTGATTCCTTTTGCGTATCCCGGCGAAATAAGCGGTACCCTGACCGTTAAAGGGACAGACACGAAGGATCTGGGGATTGCCGGCCTGTCGGAGGTGGTGGGGACTGTGCTGCAGGACCCGGACGGGCAGTTTGTCGGCCTGACCGTAGGCGAAGATATTGCCTTCAGTCTGGAGAATGCAGCGGTTCCGGTGCGGGAGATGCATGAGCGGGTAGCAGCTGCGGCAAGAGCGGTCGATATTCAGGAGCTGCTGACAGCTTCTCCGCAGGAGCTCTCCGGCGGACAGAAGCAGAAGACCATGCTGGCCGGCGTGCTGGTCAGCAATGTGGATGTCCTGCTGTTCGATGAGCCGCTGGCCAGCCTGGACCCCTATACGGGAACCGGGGCGATTGAGCTGATCGACCGGGTGCAGCGTGAGACCGGCAATACGGTCATTATTATCGAGCACCGGCTGGAGGAAGTGCTGCACCGGCCGGTGGACCGGATCATTGTCATGAATGAAGGAGTGATTGCGGCGGACCTGCCGGCTGCGCAGCTGCTGAGTTCACCGCTGCTTGCAGAGTCAGGCCTCCGTGAGCCGCTCTATCTTACCGCGCTCAAATATGCCGGCTGCAGAATTACGCCGGAGATGAACCCGCAGCATCTGGACGGGATTAAGCTGGAGACCGGAGCCGCCAAGCTTCGCGCCTGGTATGAGGCCGGCGGGGTGCCCCAGGAGGTGGAACCGGCACCTGTACTGCTTGAGCTGCGGGATCTTTCCTTTGGCTATGACAAGCAGGCTCCGGTGCTGCAGGGACTGTCCTTCAGCGTCCGCCGCGGCGAGATGCTCTGCATTGCCGGGAGGAACGGAGCGGGCAAATCAACGGTGTCGAAGCTGATTTGCGGGTTCTACCGGCCGTCAGCGGGAAGTATTCTGCTGAACGGGCGGGATATGGCAGCGGATACGATTAAGGAGCGGGCAGAGCATATCGGCTTCGTGATGCAGAATCCGAATCATATGATCTCCATGACGCTGCTCTATGACGAGGTTGCCCTCGGACTTAAGCTGCGGGGCTTCGCGGAAGAAGAGATCCGCGAGCGGGTTCATAAGGTGCTCCAAGTTTGCGGACTGTATGAGTTCCGCGAATGGCCGGTTTCAGCGCTCAGCTACGGGCAGAAGAAACGGGTGACCATTGCCTCCATCCTGGTGCTGGAGCCGGAGGTGCTCCTTCTGGATGAACCGACCGCCGGGCAGGATTACCGGCACTATAACGAGATTATGGAGTTTCTGCGCGGACTCTGCAGCTCCGGGATTACGGTGATTATGATTACCCATGATATGCACCTGATGCTGGAGTACGCGGAGCGGACGATTGTGCTGGCGGAGGGCAGGAAGCTGGCGGATGCCCGGCCGGAGGTGATTCTGACGGACAGGGATATTGTGGGCAGCGCCAACCTGAAGGAGACATCACTGTTTGCTCTGGCAGTGAAGGCGGGACTTAACCGGCCGGTGGAATTTGTCCGGCGGTTTATCGAATATGACAGGGGGAACCGGCGCGGATGAAAGCTAAGATGCTAACCTATACCAGGCAGGATTCACCCGTGCACCGGCTGACGGGGGCAACGAAGCTGATTATTTTTGCCGTATGGTCGGTCTCTGCCATGATTACCTACGATACCCGCTGCCTGCTGCTGATGCTGCTCTTCAGCCTGGCCGTATTCCGCATTTCACGGGTCCGGTTTCAGGACTATGCCTTTGTGCTCTACTTCATTCTGCTCTTCTTCCTGCTGAATCACATCGCGATCTTTGCCTTCTCACCGCTGGAAGGTACACGCATCTACGGCACCCGGCATGATCTGCTGCATCTCGCCGGACGTTATACGCTGACGGCGGAGCAGCTTTTCTACCAATTCAATATCGCTCTGAAGTATGCAGTGGTCATTCCGATGGCCCTGCTGTTCCTGCTGACGACAGATCCGAGTGAATTCGCCGCCTCGCTGAACCGGGTCGGGGTCAATTACAAGATCGCTTATTCTGTTTCGCTGGCCTTGCGCTATATCCCCGACATCCAGCAGGATTATGAGAACATTTCATTTTCGGCACAGGCGCGGGGCATTGATATTTCCCGCAAGGAGAAGCTGCCTAAGCGGCTGAAGAACATCGTATCCATTCTGCTGCCGCTGATTCTGACCAGTATCGAGCGGATCGAGAAGATCAGCACCGCGATGGAGCTGCGCGGCTTCGGAACAGGCCGCAGCCGGACCTGGTACCGGGCCCGGCCGTTTACCCGCAGCGACTATGCTGCGCTGTGTCTGATGGTGGGGATAGCCGCAGCCGCGACGATTATTACTTTTTATGACGGCTCGCGGTTTTATAGTATTTTTTGAGGGGGATGCTGGAAGTGGAGCTTCCGTAGAACTGCGGGGCGGATTGAAGTATAATAAGACCGTTGTAATCCTGGCCGGACGGTGTGGATTAGCGCTGAAGCCGCTGCTCCAGCCTGGTCCATACGGGCAGGTAGCACAGCGGCAGTACCCCGAGCGAGCACACGACATTGAAGATGGTCTGGGCATGGGCGAGCTGTGCGGCAGGTCCGCCGCCAATCCAGGCAGAGAGTGACTGCAGCGGTCCGATGAAGGGCAGGAAGAGCAGGGCGCCGCCGACATTGAGCGCCACATGCGACCAGGCAACGAATACGCCGGACGGCGTGCTGCCGATGGCGGCGATTACGGCCGTGACGCAGGTACCTATATTCGCGCCCAGCACGATGGCGATCCCCAGCTCCGGCGGCATGACGCCGCTGGTCGCGAGGCCCATCGCCATGCCGATCACCGCCGCGCTGCTGTGCACCATCGCGGTCAGCACGGCACCTGCTGCCAGTCCCCACAGTGCGCTTGTGGCGGCATGCCCGAGGAACCAGCGGAACAATTCGCTGCCTTCAAGGGCGGGGCCGACCGACTGCATGACCGCGATGCCCCACAGGACCAGGGCGAAGCCGGCCACCGCGAGGCAGATGAATTGCAGCGGCCCCGAGATCCGGCGGCAGGCTTCAACCAGCCGCCATGCATGCGGGGATAGCTCGCCGGCCATCACTGCGGCCGCCCAGAGGCATAGCGCTGCTGCCAGCAGCGGCGCTGCCAGTGTGCTGATCTGCAGGCTGATCAGCTCTGTAGTCAGGCAGGTGCCGATGTTGCTGCCGAGGATAATGCCCAGCGTCCGGGCATACGTCAGCAGCCCGGCATTGACCATGCCGATGGTCAGCACGGTTACGGCCGTGCTGCTCTGCAGCAGTGCGGACAGCAGGCTGCTGGCAATCAGGCCTTTTGCCGGTGTAGAGGTTGCCTTATGCAGACTCCGGATTAGCAGCGGGCCGGCGAGCCTCGACAATGAGGCTTCCATCACCTTCATGCCGGCGAGAAATATGACAAGGCCATAAATGACAGGGAACAGCAGGTCACGGATCATAAGGACAGGCTCCTTTTTGGACGGGGGTTGTACACCAATATATGAAGGCATTGCATGGGACATGTATACAAATCCAGCAACAAGAACAGGGAGTTGAAGTCATTGGCATCGGTAATTCTGGAACGAAACCGTAAGAAAAGACTGGAGCAGGGACATCCGTGGGTCTACGCCAGCGAAGTGGCCTCGGTAGACGGAGAGCCGCAGGCAGGAGGACTTGTGGATGTGCTGAATCACCAGGGACGTTATCTGGCCACGGGTTATTACAATCCGGCCTCGCAGATCCGGGTAAGAATTCTGTCGCAGAGTAAGCTTGCGGCGATGGATACGGCATTTTTTGCCGGCCGGTTCGCAAGCGCTCTGCAGCACAGGGAGCGTTTCCTGCCGGGTGCGGATGCTTACCGCCTGGTGTATGGGGAAGCGGATTTCCTGCCGGGGCTGATCATTGACCGCTTCGGGGAGGTTCTTGTCGTGCAGCTGCTGACACTGGCGATGGATCAGCACCGCTCCGAGATTGTGGAGGCGCTGGTGCAGGTCATGGCGCCGCGCGGCATTTATGAGCGCAGTGATGTCGGCGTCCGCGAGCTGGAAGGCCTTGAGCAGACCACAGGCGTACTCTACGGGGAATGCCCGCGCCACATCACGGTAAGCGAGAATGGACTGAAGGTCATCGTCGATATTGAAGAAGGCCAGAAGACAGGCTACTTCTTCGATCAGCGCGAGAACAGAGCCTCCATCGCTCCGCTCATGAAAGGCTGGGGCGGGCGCAGCGGAATCACGCTGCAAGAGGTAGCGGCAGAGGATGGATCGCTCCAGATGCTGCCGGTCAATAAAAGCGGCAAGCCGGTCACCTTCCCCTTCTGGGACGGCGCAACCGTGCTGGAATGCTTCGCGCACACCGGCAGCTTCACCCTGCATGCCTGCAAATACGGCGCCAAGAAGGTAACCTGCCTCGATGTGTCCGCGCATGCGATTGAGAGTGCGAAAGCCAATGTGGAGATCAACGGATTCACCGACCGGGTGGAATTTGTGGTGGATGATGCGTTTGCCTTCCTGCGCAATCAGGTCAAGGGGCTGGAAGAACGCTCCGAGCGGGCGACAGGTCCGGCGGCAGAGGTCAAACTCGGAGCTAAGCCGGCTGCCAAGGCGGATACCGCGAAGCCGATGACAGCGGGCGGCGGACGTACCTGGGATGTCGTCATACTTGATCCGCCCGCTTTTGCCAAGACCAAAAGTGCTGTAGCAGGCGCCGTCCGCGGATACAAGGACATTAATCTGCACGGGATGAAGCTGGTTAACGAAGGAGGATATCTGGTCACGGCCAGCTGCTCGTACCATATGCAGCCGCAGCTGTTCCTGGAGACCATTCAGGAAGCGGCCAAGGATGCTGGCAAAGTGCTCCGGCTGATCGAGTGGCGGGCCGCAGGCAAGGATCACCCGCAGATCCTCGGCGTGGACGAAGGGCATTACTTGAAGTTTGCCATCTTTGAAGTGCGCAGCAAATAAAGGTGTTAGTTCAAGCCGGAGGGCTTGTTCGGGAGAGTCTCAGCTACTGAGGCTCTCTTTTTTCTTACAGGGAAGTTGCTGGTACTGTAGCTGGAAACCGTCAGCAGCGCGAAGCGGACTGAGAAGCTCCTATTTCTCCAAAATACCTCAGAATGGGGCCTAAGCGGACTGAGATTCCGTTATGTTGCTGGCTGGATTCCATTATGAGCTCTGACTGGTCACTTAGCGGAACTGAGTCCGTTTGCCCGGTGAATCCGCCTGATCTGCTCATATAACGGAATTTCAGTCCGCATCCCGGGCCGGGGGATCGTGAACTAAGCAGAGGAATCGCGATGAGTGCTGCCCTGCACTTCAGCCGGAATCAGCGGAGGAGTGACTCTGCTGATTTAATTGGATTTTCTCCATTTAATAATCCGGTTTCTCCTTCCGGATTGATGCTAGATGGATTTATGACACTTAATTCTGCGGCTATCCCGGTTATATATCCGATCCGGCTAAATTAATTGTGGTTATTCCAACTATGTCCCTTATATTGGAGGACTACCCGTTATTAGATGCCATTTTTCCACTTGTAATAATACACTCCATCCAGGCTTTCCCGACCAGCTGATCCATGGCTCCGGGAGAGTCTTCTTTGCTGTTGTCCTTGGTTGCCATGGCCTGAAAAAAAGCGGCAGGCATTTGCAAACGTACGTTCTGGAGCGCACGGTGGAGGTATGCTATACTATTGGGACGAGATTATTCATAGATTCTGATATTCATCAGGCAATCCGCTTCTGTGTGTGCAGCAGCAGGGCGGCCTGCATTCTAATTCTCCGCCACGGAAGGAGTCTGCTGATATGACGGTTAACTTTTTGATCGGACGCTCGGGCAGCGGCAAGACAACTACAATATGGGAGACGGTATCCTCACGGCTGAAGACAGAGCCGCTTGGAGCGCCGATAATTATACTTGTCCCTGAACAGGGATCATTCGGTGCGGAGCGCGGGCTGTTGGCTGCGGGCAACGTGAAGGGCAGCATCCGCGCCCAGACACTCAGCTTCTCGCGGCTGGCCTACCGGGTGAAGCAGGAGACCGGCGGCAGCGCGAGTCTGCCAATCAGCGAGGAAGGCAAGAAGATGCTGATCTATAAGATCGTCAACCGGCGCAAGGAGGAACTGAAGCTGTTCGGCGCCTCCTCGGACCGGCCAGGATTCGTGGAACGGCTCAGCGACCTGCACACGGAGCTCAAGCGCTGCTGCCTTGGAGCGGGTGACCTTGAAGAACAGCTCGGCAGAATGCGGGATGCCCTGGGAGGAAGTCCGATTCTGGCCGGCAAGCTGGAAGATCTGCACCTGGTCTTCAGTGAGCTGGAGCAGGAAATGTCACAGCTCTACATGGATCAGGAGGACAGGCTGGCTGAGCTGGCTGAGCATATTCAGGATTCCGGCTATATCCGGGGAGCCGAGATTTGGGTAGACGGGTTCCATGGGTTTACCAATCAGGAATTCATCGTACTGCGTGAGCTTATGCAATATGCTTCGGGGGTGACCATTGCCCTGACGCTGGACCGGATCTATCCCGCAGGCCAGGCGCCGCATGAGCTGGAGCTGTTTCACCCGGCTGCGGTTACATATATCAAGCTGCGGGGTATGGCCGAGGAGATGGGCCTTACAGTCTGGGACCAGCTTCTGGCCCCGCCTGTACTTCCAAGGTTCAAGGAGAGTCCGGCTCTAGCCCATCTGGAGCGCGGATTCCAGCGACGGCTGCGCTGGAACGGAGCGGCCGGGCAAGTGGAGGAGGCAGTCAGTATCCGGGCTGCGGCCTCCCGCCGGACCGAGGTTGAAGGCGTGCTGCGCGAGATGCTGAGCCTGGCCAGAGATTCAGGGGCCAAGTATGGTGAGATGGCTGTATTCATGCGGAATATGAGTGATTATGAGCCGCTGATTGCTCCGCTATTCCAGGACTTCGGCGTTCCGTTCTTCCTGGACCAGAAGCTGAATGAGCTGCATCATCCGCTGGTGGAATTCATCCGTTCGGCTCTGGATGTAGTCCGCCGCCGCTGGCGATATGAGGATGTGTTCCGCTGCGTGAAGACCGAACTGCTGCTTCCGCTGGACGGAAGCATTACGCGCGCCAATATGGATGAACTGGAGAATTACGTGCTGGCCTGCGGTATTCACGGGTACCGGTGGACTGACGGCCGTTCCTGGAAAGGCATTCCCCGCCTCTCACTGGAGGGGAGTGAGGCCGTAGATGAAGCTATGCTGGCCAGAATGGAAGCCTGCCGTAGCGCGATCACAGGACCGCTGCAGGCTTTTGAGCAGAGAGTCAAAGCCAGCCGCAGCGGCCTGGAGCTGTGCAGAGCCGTATATCTGCTGCTTGAGGACACAGAGGCGGCGCGCAAGCTGGAACGGATGGGGGCGGAGTCTCTGGAGCAGGGACGCCCGGAAGCTACCCGTGAGCATAACCAGCTGTGGGGTGCTGTGCTGGATCTGCTCGATCAGATTGCCGAGATGATGGGCAAGGAAAGAATGGAATTTGAGCTGTTCGCCGGCGTGCTGGAAACAGGGCTGGCTGAGCTCAAGATGGGGCTTGTCCCGCCTGCCCTTGATCAGGTGCTGGTCGGAACGATGGACCGTACGCGGGTGTCGGGCGTGAAGTATGCCTTCCTGCTGGGCTTCAATGAAGGTGTGGTTCCGGCGCAGTTCAAGGAAGACGGGATCTTGTCCGAGGGAGAGCGTCTGCTGCTGGAGAATGCCGGTATGGAGCTCGCCCCCGGTTCATCCCGCAAGCTGCTGGATGAGCGCTTCCTGATCTACAATGCGCTTACAACTGCCAGCAGGAAGCTGTGGATTAGTTACGCAACGGCTGATGATGAAGGCAAAGCGCTGCTGCCCTCGGAGATTATCCGCCAGCTGCAGGGCATGTTCCCTGAAGGGCTGGATGAGAAGTATCTGTCAGGATTCCCCCAGGGAGGGGAAGCAGCTGAAGACAGCATGTCTGCACAAACGGAAGCGGTCCACATGAATTTTATCGGCCATCCTGAGCAAACCCTCCGCATGCTGATGCTTCAGCTCCGGCAGTGGCGCCAGGGGGTAGAGATTCCCCGCTTGTGGTGGGATGTCTATAACTGGTTTGCGGCCGATGGACATGCGGACAAACCGGTGAACACACAGGCAGCGGCAGATGGGCAGGCGGAAGTCTCAATGAAGCTGCAGCTTGAACGGCTGCTGGGCTCGCTGTTCTACCGCAACGAAGGGATCAGGCTGAAGCGGGAGACCAGCCTGCGGCTGTACGGCGGCTCCACACTGCGCGGCAGCGTGTCGCGCATGGAGAAATTTGTCGCCTGCTCCTTCTCTCATTTCGCTTCTTACGGGCTAAGGCTGAAGGAGCGCCAGCTCTATAAGCTCCAGGCCCCGGATATCGGGCAGTTGTTCCATGCGGCTCTAAGCCAAATGGCGCAGCGGCTGCAGAAGGAGGGCCGCAGCTGGGGCAGTATGACGGCCGAAGAATGCCGCCGTGAGGCGGGTGAGACGGTAGACCGTCTGTCCCCGCTGCTGCAGGGCGAAATTCTGATGAGCAGCAAACGTTACAGCTATATCTCACGCAAGCTGAAGAATATTGTCGGCCGCGCTTCAGTGATCCTCGGCGAGCATTCGCGCAGGGGGAGCTTCGAGCCGGTCGGGCTGGAGCTGGATTTCGGTCCCGGGAAGGATCTGCCTCCGCTGAGAATTACACTGCCGAACGGCTGCGTAATGGAGGTGGTCGGCCGGATTGACCGTGTGGATATGGCTGAAGGCGAGCAGGGTATTCTGCTGCGGGTCATTGACTACAAATCAAGCCAGAAGGATCTCAAGCTGCACGAGGTCTACTATGGATTGTCGCTGCAAATGCTGACCTATCTTGATGTGCTGCTCACCTATTCCGAGCAATGGCTTGGCCAGGCTGCACTCCCGGCAGGCGCGCTCTATTTCCATGTTCATGATCCGCTGCTGACCTCAGCCAACGGAATGAACCGGGAGCAGGCGGAGCAGGAGCTGATGAAGCGCTTCAAGATGAAGGGTCTGCTGACTGCTGACCGTGAAGTGGTCTCACTGATGGATACCACGCTCGACAAAGGCTATTCCTCTATTGTTCCGGTAGCGCTGAAGAGCGACGGCAGCTTCTACAGCAGCGCGTCTGTAGCTACCCCGGAGCAATGGGGTCAGCTGCTGTCTTCAGTGCGGAGCACGATTTCGGATATCGGTACGCGTATTACGGAAGGCGATGTGGCTATTCAGCCTTACCGCATCCAGCAGGAGACTGCCTGTACCTTCTGCTCCTTCCGCCCGGTCTGCCAGTTCGACGAGGCTGTGGAGGGCAATGGCTACAATAATCTGAGTAAGGCTAGCAAAGACGTAATCTGGGATCTGCTGTCCCGCAAAGGAGGAGAAAAATTGTGAGCATACATCCTGTAACGGAAGCGAAGCCGGAAGGGAGTCTGTGGAGTGACGACCAGTGGCGCGCCATTACCGAGAGCGGCAGCGATATTCTCGTCGCGGCAGCAGCGGGTTCCGGTAAAACTGCGGTACTCGTAGAGCGCATTATCCGCAAAATCAGCAATGAGGAAGCAGGCTTCAGCGTGGACCGGCTGCTGGTAGCGACATTCACCAAGGCTGCAGCCTCCGAGATGCGGCAGCGGATCCGGGAGGCGCTGGAGCGCAAGCTGGAAGAGGACACAAGCGGCGAGAACGAATATCTGCGCCGCCAGCTTGCTCTGCTGGGCAGAGCCTCTATTACTACGCTGCATTCCTTCTGTCTTGAAGTGATCCGCCGGTATTATCAGCTGATTCCGATTGATCCGGGCTTCCGTATACTCAATGAGCATGAAGCGGAAATGATGCGCCAGGAGCTGCTGGAAGAGCTGATGGAGGAGAAATACGGTGAGGTCACTGAAGACGGGGAAGATAGCGTATTTGTCCGGCTTGTGGACTGGTTCAGTGGGGAGCGCAGTGATGACGCCGTGCATTCGCTGATTCAGCGGCTGCATGATTTCGCGCGCAGTCATCCCTGGCCGGCACAGTGGCTGCGGGATACGGCTGCTGATTTCTCACTGCCGGATGCAGAGTCCTTGAGCCATACCCCTTGGGTACAGAGCATTCTCGCTGAAGCCAGGCTGACGCTGGATGGTTCCATCAGCCAGCTGCTGCAGGCCCGCGAGATCGCGCTTCAACCCGGCGGACCTGCTCCTTATGCGGATAACCTGACGGCCGATCTGGATATGGCGCAGGGATTACGGGATGCGGTAGAATCGCAGCCATGGGCTGAACTCTATGATATTTTCATGGAAATCTCTTTCGGCAAGCTGAAGCCCTGCAAGAAGGATGCAACCGATCCCGGCCTGCAGGAGAGTGTTAAGGCAATTCGGGATCAAGTGAAGAAGAGCTTGCTGGAGCTGCAGAAATCCTTGTTCGGGCGTCCGGCGGAGTCTTTCCTGGGTGAACTTCATGAAGCGGCACCGCTGATGCGCGAGCTGGCGGAGACGGTGATCGGATTCGGTGAACGTTACCGGCTGGAGAAGGCGGGCCGGGGGATGGTGGATTTCAGTGATCTGGAGCATTACTGCCTGCAGATCCTGAGGCATCCGGACTCGCTTCCGGGGCATTCCCTGCCTTCGGATGCGGCGATGGAATACCGCAGCCAGTTCGATGAGGTGCTGCTGGATGAATATCAGGATACCAACAGCGTACAGGAGGAGATCGTCCGGCTGATCTCCCGTGAGTTCCCCGGCAACCGCTTTATGGTCGGGGATATGAAGCAGAGTATCTACCGCTTCCGCCTGGCTGAGCCGGGGTTGTTCCTGGACAAATACCGCAGGTTCAGCACTGAGCCGTCTGCTGGCGGTAACGGCAGCGGCCTGTTTGCAGGTGAAGCGGATCCCCGGACTGAAGCCATTCCCGGGCAGAACGATAATAGCGGCGGGTCGGTCATCGATCTGGCCCGCAATTTCCGCAGCCGGCTGGAGGTTGTGAATGCCGTAAATATGGTTTTCCGGCAGATCATGGACAGCAATGTCGCGGAGATAAGCTATGACGAGCGCGCAGAGCTGGTCTATGGAGCCAACTTCCCGGGAGCGGCGGAGAAAGGGCCGGATACTTATTTTGCGCCGGAGCTGCTGCTGATTGATAAGGGGACTTCTGCATCCGGTCAGCCGGAGGAACCTGGGGAGGACGATGAGCTGCCCCAGCAGGAGAATGAGGCAGTAGAGAGTGAGACTGCACAGCTGGAAGCACGGGCCATTGCCCGGCGCATCTCGCAGATGACAGGAATGACCGGCGGGGAACCGCTGCTGATCTATGATAAGGCGCTGCGGATCATGCGCCCGGTAGTATACGGTGATATCGTCATCCTGCTGCGTTCCGCCCGTGTGTGGACGCCGCTGATGATTGAAGAGCTGCGGAATGAAGGCATTCCGGCATACGGCGACCAGAACAAAGGCTACTTCCAGGCTACCGAGGTGGAATTCGCTCTTTCGCTGCTGCAGATTGTCGATAATCCCCGCCAGGATATTCCGCTGGCCGGTGTACTGCGCTCGCCGGTGGTGAATCTGCGCGAGGAGGAACTGGCCAAGGTGCGCCTATGCAGCACCGGAACGTTCTATGACGCGCTGGTTGCGGCATCCGAAGCTGGGAATATCCCGGGGGACAATCCTCCGGCGATGGGTTCAGCGGGTGCTGCCCTGCGGGTGGAGCAAGGCGGCTATGCAGGCGGTGATTTAACGGCAGAGACTGCTGCCGCGTATGATCTTTTTACAACATCAGAGCAAGAGACTCTGCTTGAAGACAAGGCTGCCGAGACAGAAGCCTCTGCGGCGCTGACGGCTATTCATCCGCAGCTGCGGATGAAGCTGAAGACGTTCCGGGATATGCTGGAGGACTGGAGAAACGCCGCCCGGCAGGGAAGCTTAAGCGAACTAATCTGGCGTATTTACCGGGAAAGCGGATATCTGGAATGGGTTGGCGGACTTCCCGGCGGATTTCAGCGCCAGAACAATTTGAAGGCATTGTATGACCGGGCTGTTCAGTTCGAGAATGAGACCTCGGCCAGAGGCTTGTTCCGCTTCCTCGTGTTTATCTCACGGCTGAGAGAGAACGGCGGGGATCTGGGGGTGGCCGGAGGCAGCAGCGAGGAGGCTGGCGGCGTCCGGATTATGACGATCCACAAGTCCAAGGGTCTGGAGTTCCCGGTTGTATTCCTGGCCGGCATGGCCAAAATGTTCAACCGCCAGGATCTGCATTCCCCGTTCCTGATGCATAAGGAACTCGGCTTCGGTCCCCGCTTCGTGGAGAGGGAGACACGGGTCAGTTACCCGACGCTGCCTTACCTGGCCATCAACCGCCGTTCACGGCTGGAGCTGCTGGCTGAGGAGATGCGCGTGCTCTATGTCGGACTGACCCGCCCGCGCGACAAAATGATCCTGGTAGGCACGGTCCGCGATTTGCCGCGCACAGTATCCGGCTGGACTGCTATGCAGGGCCGGGAAGAGCTGCTCCTGGCAGACCATCTGCTGGCCCGGGGCCGCAGCTATCTGGATTGGGTGGGACCGGCGCTGATCCGCCATCCCGCAGCCGCTATTCTCCGCAAGCTTGCGGGTAGTGAAGGCACGGTATCCACAGTGCTTCACGGCGATGAGTCCAACTGGAGCATATCGGTGCTCGGCGCTGCGGAGCTTGGCTCCGGATCTTTTCTGGCAGCAGACGGTGACAGTGACAAGAATGAAGAACGCCGTATAGCGCTTGAGGCGCTCCGCCAGGGCAGGACTGTACCTTCGCTGGGAACTGCCTCAGCAGGGCAGATTGCGGACAGGCTGCAGTGGACCTATCCGTATGCGGCTGCTTCCGGCATTCCCGCCAAAACATCGGTGACCGAGCTGAAGGCACTGCTGTCCATGCAGGACCAGCCCTCCCTTGATTTGCTGGAGGAAACCTATATTCCCGGGGAGCAGAACACAAGAAGCGGCGGTACCGGATATGGGGACAGCCTGCATCTGCAGCGCCCGAAATTTATGGAAAAGCGGGGACTTACCCCTGCTGAGCGCGGAACCGCGTATCATACAGTTATGCAGCATATTCCGCTGGATGAGCCGGTGGACCGGTCTGTTCTCGAGGCTACACTTGCACGACTTGAACGGCTAGCCATACTCAGCAAGGAGCAGGCAGACGCGGTTGAACTGGGCGAAGTAGAGGATTTCTGTACTAGTGAACTGGGCCGCAGACTCTTTAAGTCTTCCTGGAAGACCAGAGAGCAGCCTTTCAGCTATAGCGTTCCTGCAGACGAGGCTTACCAGGGGCTGGCATACCTGGACGAAGCGGCGGCGGGACTCCCGGCTGACGGCGCCAGCGGAGCTTTTAATGAGACCGTTCTGATTCAAGGGGTAATCGACTGTCTGTTCCGGGAAGATGGGCGCCTGATTCTGCTCGATTACAAAACGGATTTCGTCCCGGTGCAAGAGGGCGGGCTCGAATCGCTGACTGAGAAATACCGCTTCCAGTTGGAGCTGTACAGCAAGGCGCTGCTTGATATTCTGGGCGAGCCGGTCAGCGAGGTCTGGCTGTACTTTTTCGATGGCGGACATGCTGTGAGGCTGTGAGAATAGGGATTAAGAGGCTGAGATTGCTAAGAGGTTGAGAGGCTAAGAACGCTAAGAGGCTGAGAGTGCTAAGAGTGCTAAGAGTGCTAAGAGTGCTAAGAGGCTAAGAGTGCTAAGAGTGCTAAGAGGCTAAGGATTCTCATAGACTTAGAGATTAAGAGAATGAGAGATGTAACATATATAGGTTGAACATGAAAGTATATAGACAGGGGAACGTGGCGGGGAACCATTTTGGAATATAGGAGCGTCAGCGTCTGCCGTTGTCTGCGGATTTCCACCGTGAACAGCGGAATATTTCAAGAAATCTGCAGACGGGCAACGGCCGGAGGGCGAAGTGTTCTCTGGAGTCACGATATAGTTTGAGCGGATAGACTGACGAAGAGTTGCTATATAGACAGCGCTTAGACTGTAAACAAACAAGTAACCGGCCACCGCTATTCTGTCACTCGGAATCTTTTGATTTTTATACCTGATTTGTTAGTGGCAGAAAAGAAATAAAAGCCTTACGTTTACGCTGCACAGGCGCAAATGTTGTACGTTATACAACTTGAATTCTTATATCCATAGCTATTCGAAAGATTGTTGTACGAAATACAAGAATTCTCCTTCTAATCCGCTTGGAGAAGCAGAAATGCTGCCTTTTATACAACAATTCTGGTTTAGGATCGATATTATGAGGAAAATGTTGTATTTCGTGCAGGATTTCAACAAAATACGCGGATGGTCAACACATATGGAAGATTATACAAACTTTTGCTCTGGCTACAGCAGCAGGAAATCCAAAGATCTATATATAAATCTATGATTGCCGCATACAGGCGGGGAAAAGAGGGCGGAAATGCGCATATTGCACACGGGAGACTGGCATCTGGGGCGGACGCTGGAGGGCAGAAGCCGGCAGAAGGAGCAGGAGCAGTTCGTGGATGAGCTAGTGGGGATTGCAGATTCCTCCGGAGCGGATCTGATTCTGATGGCGGGAGATGTCTACGATTCGGTCAATCCTCCGGCTGCGGCGGAGCAGCTGTTCTACGAGGCTGCGGCCAGACTGACGGCAGGCGGCAGGCCGCTGGTTGTCATTTCGGGCAATCATGATCAGCCGGAGCGTGTAGCTTCCGTGTCTCCGCTTGTCCGCAGACAGGGGATTACACTGGTAGGGATGCCGACCTCAGAGCCGGTGACGGTGCATGCTGCAAGAACCGGTGAGATTGCCAAAATCGCTGCGCTCCCTTACCCCTCTGAAGCCCGGCTTGGCGAGCTGCTCGCCGGTGACGGCGGAGAGGCGGAGCTGCGGCTGGCTTACAGCGCACGTGTCGGCAGGCTGATGAATCTGCTCGGCCGGGAGTTCTCACCGCAGACTGTCAATTTGGCGATGAGCCATATTTATGTACTGGGCGGGGTGGAGAGCGACTCCGAACGCCCGATCCAGGTAGGCGGTGCCTATACCGTAGATCCTTCGGCACTCTCCTGCGGTGCACAGTATACGGCACTCGGGCATCTTCACCGGGCCCAGCGGGTCAAGGGCGACGGCATGATCCGCTACAGCGGATCGCCGCTCGCCTACAGCTTCTCAGAGGCAGGGCAGGCAAAATCTGTAGCCCTGATAGATGTTGCGCCCGGCGGGGAGCCGGTCTTCGAAGAAATCTATCTGAGCTGCGGCCGTCCGCTGGTTAATTGGAAGTCAGCCGGCGGATTGCAGGAGGTCTACAGCTGGCTGGATGAAGGCAGGGATGCGGGGGCCTTCATCGATCTGGAGCTACGTCTGACGGAAGCGATGTCGATGAACGATATCCAGCGGCTGCGCAAATCACGGGAAGGCATCGTACATATCCGTCCGGTTTATCCGCAGATGGAGCAGGAGCTGGAAGAAATGGCACGTTCACGCATGCCTGTGCATGAATTGTTCCGCAAGTTCTACCAGCGCCAGACGGGCGGTGCGGAACCGGATGACAGCCTGATTGAGCTGTTCCTGGAGCTGGCTGAAGAAGAACGGCAGGATTCTGCGGATGGGGAGGAGATGCTTAAGTGAAGCCGATACTACTGAAACTATCCGGACTGCAAAGCTATAGAGAGCAGCAGGAAATAGATTTTACCAGTCTTACCGAGACCGGGCTGTTCGGGATCTTTGGTCCGACGGGCAGCGGCAAATCCAGTCTGCTGGATGCGATCACGCTGGCAATGTACGGGAAAGTGGAGCGCGCAGTGAACGGGACTCAAGGCATTATGAACCATTCAGAGGACCAGCTCAGTGTAGCCTTCACCTTCGAGCTGACCTCTTCTTCCGGAGCGCGCCGTTACCGGGTGGAACGCAAATTTAAGCGGACCGGTGAGCAATCGGTCAGTAATACGATCAGCCGGTTCATCGAGGTCAAGGATGACGGCGATGTTGTGATGGCTGATAAGCTTGCGGATGTTACCCGCTGTGTGGAAGAGCATATCGGGCTGAAGATGGATGACTTCACCCGGGCGGTGGTGCTGCCGCAGGGCAAATTCGCCGAGTTCCTGTCCCTGCGCGGTGTAGACCGCAGGCAGATGCTTCAGCGGCTGTTCCATCTGGAGCAATACGGGGACGGGCTGGCCCTTAAGCTTAGCCGCCGCGTCAAAGAGAACGAGGCGGCACTGCGCGCGCTGGAGGCCGAGCAGCAGGGGTTGGGCAGCGCGGGCAAGGCGGACGTGGAAGCGGCAGCTGTCCGGGTGCAGGAGGCAGTCCGGCATGCGGAGGAATGCCGCAAGCGGCTCACGGAAGCGGCGGCGCGCGCAGAGCGCTTCGCCCGCATCCGCGAGCTGCAGGAGGAGAAAGTCCGCCGGGGGCAGCAGCGGCAGGCTCTACAAGCCCAGGAGGAGCAGATTCTCCTCCTGGAGCAGAAGCTCGGCAAGGCTGACGATGCCGAGAAAAGGCTGCCCGCGCTGAAGGCCTGGCGCAGCGCGGAAGAGGCCTGGAAGAGC
>NZ_JUEI01000036.1:0-53518 GCF_000802655.2 Paenibacillus sp. IHB B 3415
GGGTTATTTTTCCATATCTACTCATGTCAGGTTTGGTGCAAGTGTACTGCATTGCGGACTGGATGGAAGTCGTAGACGAGGCTAACAAGCTAGGTTTTGAATAGGGCGGAGATTGGACCAGTTTTAAGGATCTCCCTCACCTGCAGGTAACCTTTGGCTTGAGCACGGCTCAGTTGCGGGCTGGCAAGAAACCAACGGAAGCGCAGGTAGCGGCGGCTTATGCTGTCATTGATAAATTACAAGGGGAGGCGGACGAATTGTAAGCAGAAGATAAGAAAAGAATTGATACGCTGGAGGCCGCGGTTAAGGCATTGACGAACAGCAGGGATGTACTCAAAGAACAGGCTTTGCGGCAGGCCGGAGAGATTAAGGAGATGAGCGTCTTATTGCTGGAGCTGACCGATACCAACCCGCCAGCGTGGGCCAAGGATGCGCTGAAGGCTTTTGCGAACACTCCGTCAGTACTCAACGGCAAGCCGGTCATTGACACACCGGACAAGGCCACATATACCGAGGCAAGGTTGATTACAATTCTACATCGGGTCGGGCTTGCAACAGAACAAAAGGGTAGATGAGTAATTAATATTTATCCTCAATGCTTGTATATAACGGATTATTTGAAAAAAACATAGATTATGCACATCCTTTTAAGTATATTTAAGTAAATAAGCTAAGGATGTGCTGCATTTGTTTGGGACACTCAGGTTTGTACTTGCGTTCGTAGTAGCAATGAGTCATATGGGAGTAATAGGGGGTACTAATTTCGGAGTTTCAGCGGTTGTCGTTTTCTACATCCTCTCTGGCTATGTTATGAGCCATTCTTTTAGTAGTAACTTTGGTGGGGAAATCAATAATTCAGGTAGATTTTACTTTGACCGATTAATGCGTATTTACCCTATGTATCTTTTGATTTTAATTATCACTGTGGTTTTTTTGGTGATATCTGGTTTTGGGCACACAGATTTCACATATAAAAACTTATTTTCGAATCTGTTAATTATCCCTTTGAATTTCTTTATGTTCACTGATTCTTCTATCATCCTTCAGGATCCTAAATGGAATTTAATACCTCCTGCTTGGTCTTTGGGAGCTGAATTGCAATTTTATCTTTTGGTTCCATTTTTAATTAGATTTAAGCAATTTAGAATTGTAGCACTTGTGATAAGTATTACTGTTTTTATTTCGGCTTCTATAGGACTAATCAATGCAGATATTTTTGGATATAGATTATTGCCAGGGATATTATTTATTTTTTTAACAGGTACTTTTCTATATAACTACAGAAAACATCAAAGTTTAAAAGATTTGAAATTTATTAAAATTATATACGTGATAATTCTATTTTTATTTATTGGCGCATCGTTATTAGGTAAAATGAGCTTACCTTATACTTATGAGGTTCTATTTGGCTATTTAACAGGGGTTATTGTTGTATTTATTTTATCCGGAGTTAACCATAATACTGTCAAAAAAATAGATGATTTACTTGGAGGCATCTCCTACCCTCTATTTTTATGTCACTTCTTAAGTGTTTGGATCTTTCAATATATTTTTGAACGACTAGGGTTCAATCTTGATATAAAAGGACTGTCAGTAATTCAATTATTATTTAGTATTGGCTTAAGTTATCTGTCCTTTAAATTCATTGACGTTCCAATTCAAAGATTCCGAAAGAAGAGGCAACAAATTGGGCGTAACTCAGCGCGAACCGCTTCACAAGAGCGCGGAGTATCAGGCTAAGCTGGAGCAGGCTTTGGATTATGCAACGCAGCAGTTATCCCGTAAGGAGGTTAAGGTCACGCCTGCTGAGATACGGGCGGCGATTGAGGCGGCCTATCTCAAGGCCCAGGCTCCCGCCGTAAAGTAAAATCCCAAACGCTTGGGATTATTATGATTTTCAGACATCACTGCCTATGATATGATAAAGCCAATAAAATCCAGAAGCACTGGTAAAAGCCCGTCAACCTTTACTGGTCGGCGGGCTTTTTTTGTTTATATCTCAACTTCTCCCCACCCTGGCGGCAGCGGCTCCTCCGGCAATTCCTCTATATCCTCCGGCTCCACAATCACCAGGACCAGCTCCACAATGTCCACCAGCGCCCCTATCCGTTTCGGACCGCCTTCAAATGTTCCGATAGCCAATACCTTGCCCGTCTTGCCAGCATGATGGCCCTTCATGATCCGCACGGGCAGCCCCGGCTTCAGTTCTTCTAATTTCATGGCCTTGGCGCCCTCCCAGTCAGCCGCAGGGCTTCTTCACGGCGGCCTATATCTTTCAGCCATGCGGTGTCCTGTGTAGCCGCTGCTGCGTTGGAGAGCTGCCGCAGCTTCAAAGTATCCCAGCAGTACCGTTCATTGATCTGCAGGCAGTGCAGTAGCTCCGGGCCATTTTCCATTTTGAGCTTGCCTGCCTTATGATAGCCGGTACAGCTCTGCAAGTCTTAAGTGTGCGGGCAGCATCAGCGCCGCCCCCTAGCCTTCACCAATGCGGCGATCGACAGGACCAGTGTAACACCGATAACAATCCAGGTAACAATGTTCAGCATCGTTTATTCCTCCTGCGTATACCCGCCGGCATTCTGTATATTCAAAACTGTTTATGTTATGATTGGGTGGAGGAAGGGCCGTGAACCCTTCCCCCGTGGAACCTATTTACGTTTGCCCGGTCGGCTGCGTTTTTCGGTTCCTTTCTTTTTGTCCTTTAGCAGCAATGTTGCGGTAATGAGCTGGATGATTGCTGTAAGGAGCGTTACCCAATCTTTCATGTGCCATGTTCACCTCCTTTCTTATCTCAATTATATACTGGTATCAGTATATTTTTTGTGATATCCTTTAGGAAAGGAGGGACAAGCCTATGGAGCAACAAGGTAAAGCCTCAACCCGGGCAAAAGACAAGTACAATGCCGCAAATTACGATCAAGTAAAATTGTGGGTAAAGAAGGGTGACAAGGAGCGTATTGACGCTGCAGCAAAGGCGGCGGATATGAGCCGCAATGCCTTCATATTGGAAGCTGTTGAAGAGAAGATAAATCGCGAAGGTAAAGAGCCGCCACAGGAGTGATCCTGGACGGCTCTTTTGATGTTTTTTGTTACCCGTAAATTACCCGTAAAACACGTTGTAGATGTATGTTTTTCCTTGTAGCTGTAACTCGGTATAAAATGAGCTAAACCCAATCCCCATAAGGATTTAGCTCATTTCTTGTAGCTCCCTGTAGATATAGCCAAATAGATGTTCTACATCTAGCAAGAGCTTAATGTGGCAAGGGATTTCACGGTTATGTTGAGTAATGAGTTACCCATCAGTGATTTCAATTTGCCAGTTCTTTAATACTTCAAAAGCTTTGAAAACTGTGTCTCCGAAACTCACTATTTCGTTCACTTTGATCATTTTTCGGGGGGGGGGGATGAATATTCTTTAACGCTTGAACCAATCTGCTTATTTATATCAATTGTTCGTTTCTTCATGTCAATGTCTTCCCATTGTAATCCGGGGGGGGGGGGGATGAATATTCTTTAACGCTTGAACCAATCTGCTTATTTATATCAATTGTTCGTTTCTTCATGTCAATGTCTTCCCATTGTAATCCTGTTGCTTCACTGATCCGTAGTCCAGCATAGGTCAGGATAACAAATAAAGCCCACGGGGTGATGGAAAGTACAAATCTGCAAAGCTGAAGAAATAATTCAAGCTCATTTTTCTCGAGAAATTTGGGAAGTATGAGCTTTTTTTCTCCGATTTTTCGTGCAACTTTTTTTCCTTAGGTATAAGGCTCCAGCAGTTGGATTTGTTTCGATTAACCCATTCCGTAAAGCATGTTTATACATAAGTGAAGCGGCAGTATCTACTGCTGTTATACTGCTCCGCTTTAAAACCTTTCTTTTCCTCCTATATAGATTGTACGTCAGTTATGGATTGCCGTGACTCCAAAGAATGTTGGCCCTCCGGCCGCTGTTGTCTGCAGATTTCTTGATTTAAACCGCTATTCGCGGTGGAAATCTGCAGACAAAGGCGGACGCTATCGCTCCTACAGTTCCAAAATCCGCCTCCGCCACTTTTCCCTGTCTGTTTATTTTCAAGTTCAATCTATATAGTGGGGACGGTGGTGCAAATGGAATTATACCCAAGGGTGACGGCGGCGGAGAAGGGTACAACAAGAAAGAAACTGGAAGAGTATCCCGAAAGGGTTCGGAAAATAAGGGTCTACGGAGATAAAGATTGTTTGACGGTGTTAGAGGCCAAAGAGCTGGAAGACTGCAGATGGAAGGTCAGAGAAATCGACGCTGCATTTGAACTTATCTTAGATGATGAGGTAGCGGCCATTATCAAGCACCGGTACGTAAATGCCCGTAAACATAAGCTGACCATTCTAAGATATACGGCGATCAGCAGCAAGGCAACCATTAACCGGCGGGTTGATGTTGGAGTGGAAACTATAGAGGAGCACCTGAAGCTGGCCGGGATCATATGAGCGATAGACGCAACAGTTAAATCCTCTACATCCTACCTATCTAAAATTCTGAACAATCCAGCCTTGGTATAGTTGTGATTAATAGGTATGTATGGTAATGTTACCATATTACCAAATATCTCCTAATAAGGGATGAGGTGATAATTTTAGATATCAACACAAAATCGGAGGGAATGAAAATGAAAAAGAGTTTTTTAGTTGCTACCGCAATAGTCGCTACAATGTCGTTGTCATCTGGTTCAGTCTTTGCTACTGAAACTCCAGTACCATCTGCAACTGCAGTCCCATCTAATCCTGGTGGAATACATCCAATGTCAGACTATTTAGCTGTAAATAATGCTAATCTAGATAATGGTGGGAATTCTTGGACCCATTTATCTGGATTCAATTATGGTAGAATATATCTTACCAATACATCATCCCAAACTCTAACAGTCTATTTATCATACAAATCATCATCTGGTAGCAAAATAAATATCGGAACATGGAGTGTTAGCGGAAATGACACTCTGACTGTTAATACTACTAACGCAGGTGGACAGACCTTTTTTTTAGATTATAATACACCTAATGGTACAGTAAGTGGAAAAGTTAACGTACGAGCATCTGACGTAGCTCTTTAACTCGAATTTCGCACCTAATACATCAATATTAAAAAGAGAAGCGTGCTCAAAGAGATGTTCTGCGGCTACATTCGCACCAAATTCAATGATTTTGTGCGGATGTTCGGCCGTCCGATCCTCAAATCAGGCCGGTTTTGGCCTTGACAGACGTTAAGTGCTCCGTAGAACAACGAGGCTCCTCTATTCCAATTTAGAATATAAGTTCGGTACAAAGCATATGTAAAAGGGCGGCAGCTGCCGCCCTTTTACATATGCTTTTAGTTTTTTTAGAATCTCGACTATTATTTGTTGAGTATCCTTCATATCTTACTTGACCTTGTTAACAAACAACTTGCAGTAGGGAATCAAGTGCTTCGTAGCAAGTTTGAAGTTGAATCCGCACGTGAGTCAAAAAAGGGCTATGATAAAAAGCTAAAGGACCTGTCTGATGAGATAGTTTGCCTTGAAAATAATTTATCTTGATTTGAAGTTTCGCAGCCCGAAGATGCTGTGAAATTTTGAGACAAACGTGAGACTAAGTTGAGACAAGAACAGACTTACAGTAGGGACATAGGACAGCAACATCGTCCGGGTGTCCCTGTTGCCCCTAATCGCTGCAGGACTCGTCAGAGCTGAGCTGAGCAGTGATGATGCCCGTTGCAATAGCAGCAGATATTATAGGGGTATAGCTGATAGTACATGTAGCAAGTAGATGTTACGGCGGTCTGATGCGGGGGACGAGGGTTAAATAACTGCCCTTAACGCGTTCCGCTCGGGCGCGGTTTATGGTCGTTAGATTGACTACAACGCAAATACGGGCAAAATTTAAAACAACTATTTTGACCAGCGAATTTATCGAGACCAGCAATAGTGAAGCTTTCTTCTGGAAGTTCAGTAATGCCACGCGCTCTGTTAAGGGCTTTTTCCAGATAAGTAGGGGCTTCCAAGTGCGAATCACCAGTTTTAAACATGCTGAACGCACCTCCTGTTACATCGTCGGTTCTGAATCCTCCGTGACGTTTGTTAAGCAAAATGTTATCGCTCGGGCTTTTTATCCCGTGCTTCTGTAAGTTTTCTTACAGTTCAGCATATATCATCATCCACATGGGATGTCGGGCGCTCGTGGATGGATTATTGGTTGCCTTCCTCACCATCTATGCGTTGCACCTTCTGAGGTCAATTTATACAGGCTACCTCAGCTTGGCTCAAGATTGCCATATCCAAAAGGACTTAGGGTTCCTTGAGTTCACCCGATTCAAATCTGAATATTGCTATCCAGTTGGGCCGATAGTTGTAGTAATATTTTACCAGACTATATATAGATTTGAATAGACAGGTTTCATTTTAATATTATGGCCTCATAGTTAAGGTAGGTTCGAATCCTACCGAGGCCGAAATCCCAAATGTTTGGGAATATAATATGTAGATGCAAGTCGCTGAAAGGCGGCCATTTTATGTTGCAATAAGGAAAGTGTGTATTAGTGAGTAAACAGCAATTAGCTATTACAGCGGTCTACTGCAGGGGAAATGAGTTTACTTATAAATAAAGGTATTTTATTTGGAATTCTATTAAATTCTACAAATGTCCACAAATTATGATGTTTTGTGTAGGAGGTTTAAAGGAATTGCCCCCCTTTGTGTAGAAACTTTAGGAAAACAAGGGGGCGGAAAAATGAATTTGGGTCCAATATTTATTGCTAATATGAGAAATGGCGAAGAGTTTATATCTGGTATGGATAAAGTGCTTCGAGATTTACGATCGGATTTTGATGTTGCTACAGAAGAACATTCGAAAATTAAAATAACTGAACTTAAGAAGGTTCATGTCGATGTTACTGGCTCAGTATCAACGCTTGCCAATTCAGCACCTGGTTCAAACGGTTGTATAAGTGGGCTTAGAGGAACAGGTAAATCACATTTAATGTTAATAGCCCGTGACCTTATAAATTATGAACGTAAGAGTTTTTGTGTTTATATAAATTTAAAAGAGCTGTTTAAAATAGGTGATTCAACTATTGTAGATGAACGTTTTTATGTTTGGGGTATCTTAAAACAATTACAGAGGCAACTCATTTCGTTGATTGATGATGACACTCCGGAAACAAGATTTCAGAAAATGATGAATCTTTTCAGGAAAAAACGAGACAATGATGCGAAGGTCGAACTCTTAGAAAAAGTGTTTTCCAAAATTGAAAAGCTTATATATATGGGTGATATGGAAATGCTTGCACTGGCGAGAACAGTCACTACTTCTTCATTAAATGGAACTTCGAGCAGTAGCAGATCCAATGTAGGAGGGGCCCTCGGCGTTACTGGACCAAAACTAGAATCGGTGGCTGAACAAATTAATGGAAGTAGTAGTTCAAAAAAACATGATGAGAGTTACAATGTTGATATTTTTCTCAGTACATCTTCATTGCAACAATTATTAATTGAAGTGGTCGGAGTGCTAGGCTTAGAAAGCATTGTGTTTTTTTATGATGAGTGGAGTATGTTGGAGGTTGTAGAGCAGAATCTGTTATCTAAGTTGATTAGATCAATGAGTACATCTCCAATTTACCATTGGATTGGGTATATTCCTTATAAATCAACTCTAGGGGTTCTAGAACAAACTGCTGATATGCCACATAGGATAGACTTAGATTTACAGTTTATCTATGAAGAAGACAATCAGATCTGCAAAGAATACTTTAAAAGATTTATGAATAACAGAATTGAGTCCGTCTTCGGTTCAAATGTATTAACAGTAGGTTCAATAGTTAAACCCCAATTTTTTGATTCTTTAGTTATTGCCAGTATGGGAAATACAAGAGATTTTGGGGTTATGCTAAATAAAGCATGGCAGTTTTATAAACAGGATTTTCTCATTAAGGGTAATACAAGATTTATTAATAAAAAGCATGTTGTCAGTGCTATTAAAGCTGTTGCTGATGAGAAAATGAACAACTTAAAAAGTAAAAATATTAAGTACTCGGAACGCTTATGGAATGAGATAGTGAAATTTGTTGGTGAAAAAAAACACACACATTTCTGTATAGAACTTGATAATTCAAATGTACAGTATATTAATGAAGAAGAAATGCAAGATCTCATGTATCATAGGCTTGTTCATCTGAGAAAAAAGGATATGACGCCAAAAGACGGAGGTGAGTGGCGATTGTCAATGTATGCTGTAGATGCTAGTGTACTCTTTTCAAGAATTTTTGAAACGAAATCTGACAAGAAGAAAATTAAACTTGTTACTGATGTAAATGTAATTCATAACCAAGTTAGACGCTACCTATTTGAAATGTCTAGTGTATTAGATGAGTTCAGGCTTTTACAGGGAAAACAAATCAAGTGTAGTTGTGGAAAATATATAACTGAGGATATGAAACTTGCTTGGGAAGTAAAGAAATGTCCGTACTGTGCTACACCACTGCTAATTAATTGAAATATAAATCTTATTGAGTCGCTAAAAGGCGGCTCTTTTTGTTTGTAATTTTAGGAGGTGATAAAAAAGCTTGATTTTTTAGATTTTGGCTCTGGGTCCCTCTGACTTTTGAAAAGAATGGCGGGTGCGCGTGAGCTCGATTTCT
This sequence comes from Paenibacillus sp. IHB B 3415, assembly GCF_000802655.2. Lineage (NCBI taxonomy): Bacteria > Bacillati > Bacillota > Bacilli > Caryophanales > Paenibacillaceae > Paenibacillus > Paenibacillus sp. IHB B 3415. The sequence continues at coordinate 8,650 of NZ_JUEI01000036.1, forward strand.
GGCTAGATATAATTTCAAAATGATCGCTTCGTTACAGGTCATTGCATGAAAATACGCATAGTGTGATACCAAGAAAACCCTTGACATATAAGTTTTTTTTCTATGCTCTGCGGTGGTATGAGGAGGGGATGGCGAAATCAGGTGATGGTCAAAGCGAAATGATTGTTACCGCAATACAGATGGCGGCTTGCTCGGGCTGACTCCAAGGCGTATCCAGCAGCTGGCGGAGGAAGGGCATCATTGTCAGGAGCGGCAGGGGTAAGCATATAGCAGCCGGAAGTGTTCAGAATTACATCCGATTTCAGGCGGAAACGGGTGATGGCCGCTCCAGCTTGCCTGTCTTATGCAGTCGGTACAGCTCTGCAAGTCTTATGTGTGCAGGCAGCATTAGCCCCTTTAAGTCGTTCGCGACTTTGAGGGGACTTTGTTTGTGAGTTCATATGGAGACTTGGAAGGGCTTATTTTGGCTGTAAGGACTAAATACTGTTCAGTCCCCTAACAACCCCCAACCCATTCCGCTCCTATCCAGTTCTAATAATTATCAGCAACGCATAAGCTACTCTTACCATACAAGAACATTTGTTCTATTTTACCATTGCTTAAAAAACTTATTCCTGGTTATAATACAAACAAATGTTCTCACTGAATCCCGGAGGCGAGCAATCATGAAGATGAGCATCGGCCAAACCATAGAAATGATATATCTGGACAAAGCGGGCAAGATTACGCAGCGGAAAATTGAAGTGCACGGTATCCGTGATGGCCGCATACGGGCTACCTGTCTGAGCACCGGCCTGCCCCGTGTTTTCCTGACGGACAGCATCTTGTCCTGGCACCCGGTACAGAGGCAGAAATATGCCTAAAGACCGGATCATTCTGCTCTCGGATTGCCAATCCTTCTATGCAAGTGTCGAAAAGGCTGCGCATCCCGAGTATAAAGATAAGCCTGTCGCAGTCGGCGATCCCACGCGGATGAACGGTATTGTCCTGGCTGCCTGCCCTATCGCCAAATCTCATGGTGTAACCACCGCATCACGCGTGGGTGAAGCCATGACCAAATGCCGGGATCTCGTAGTGATCCGCCCCCGGATGAGTACGTATATCCAGGTTTCGCTGATGATTTCAGAAATCTATAAGGGATATACCGACCAGGTTGAGGCTTTCAGCATTGATGAGCAGTTTTTGGATGTGACCGGTTCTTTGAGTGTTTTTGGAGGAGATCTGCCGGATATGATTCGCTCCATCCAGCATCATGTCCTGTTGTCAACGGGGGTGTGGACCCGGGTGGGAGTCGGACCGACCAAAATTCTGGCCAAGATGGCGAACAACTTTGCCAAGAAGAAGGAAGGCGGGGTCTTCAGGCTCGATTACAGCAATATAGACTCGGAGCTCTGGCCGTTGCCGGTGCATGAAATGTTTATGGTGGCAGGCCGGATGACCAAGAATTTTTACCGTATGGGAATTACTACGATTGGAGATATTGCCCGGATGGAACTAGGGGAATTCAAGCGGAGAATGCGCACGACCATGGGCAAGCAGAGCGATATCCAGGCGGAATATTATTGGCAGACGGCGCGCGGCATTGATCCCAGCCCGGTTGTTACCGGGATACGCCACCAGATCAAGTCGGTCGGGCACGGGAAGGCGCTGCGCTGGAATCTCTATACCCGGCTGCCGGAAATTGAGGTTGTTCTGCTGGAGCTGGTGATTGAGGTCTGTCAGCGGGCGCGGAAATACCGGTATATGGGGTCGGTGGTGTCTATCGTGGTGGCAGAGACGGACGGTAACAAATCTAACTCCTACAGCAGACAAGTGACACTGCCGGAGCCGTCGTCTTTAACGCATGAGGTGGCAGCGGCGGCCTACCGCCTCTTTGTGGATCATTGGACGGGGATGCCGCTAAGCCGTTTGGCGATCTCTATCTCCCAGCTGACCGATGACAGTGTCATGCAGCTCACCTTATTCGATGACCGTATCCGCACATTGTGCAGAGAACGGGCAGTGGATCAGATCAAAACCAGATACGGCAGCCGGGCGCTTATCCGCGCATCCTCTTTGCTGGAATCCGGGGTTGCGCTGGAACGGGCGCAGCAGATTGGGGGTCATTATAAATGAGCAAATTAAACGGAAATGAGCGGTGGAAAACCAAGATGTTGATGAGCGAGCATGTAGACCAGTTTGAGGAGAAGCAGGAGGATACGGTCAGAAGAATGATAACAGTTGAGGAGCGGACGATGGTGCGAGACCTCATTTTGCTCCCTTACATAGATACTATGGTCAGCCGGAGCCTGAAGGAGATCGAGCTGTCCAGCAGCATCCTTAAGCGCGCCTTTGTGATTGCCGGTCAAGCGATACAGCGCCGGATCATGCAGGATACCTACCAGCTGCAAAAAGAGCTGAAGCAGCGCAATATCAAAGTGCTGCCCGATGAGCAGGAGGAGTTCCTGGTGTATCACAGAATCTTTTGCCGGGGATATCAGGAACGGTTCGGACTTACGCGTGATGTGATGCGCACCGAGATCAGCTTACGGCTGACCCGGTATACTGCGGAACTTGGAGCCGCATTAAAGGATCATCAGAAATTATAACACCAGCATATCCGGTAAATACCGAACATTTTGAAAGTTTAGTGCAGAGGATAATGAATTTTATCATCGGGCAGGTTTGATAATATTCAGTTGTAAGCGCAGACAGTAGATGAAAGGGGAGGGCATTATTGAACAGTAAGAGTAAAGTGGTACTAAGCGCGATGTTGGCATTCGGACTGCTCGCCGGATGTGGAAGCAAAGGGGATAACGCGCAGCCGGAGGCAGGAACTTCGTCAGCACCCAAAGAAGAGAAGGTGTCTCTCACGTTCTGGAGAAACTCGGGCAATGACGCCGAAAATTCAGCCTATGACAAGCTGGTGGCCTCGTTTAATGAAGCGCATCCTAATATCAAGGTTGAGATGAGTCCGATTCCGTATGCCGATTACGACACCAAGCTGAGAACATCCATTGCTTCGGGCAATCCACCTGATATTATGGCCGTCGACGGCCCGAATATGGCTTCCTACGCCCATGCGGGTGCCTTACAGCCGCTGACCGCCTATTTCAAGAAGGACGGTAACCTGGAGGATATTCCGGAATCGACCATTGCCACGTATACCTATAATAATGAAATTTATATGGCTCCGCTCACCGAATCCTCCATTGCTCTTTTCTATAATAAAAAAATGTTTGAAGCGAAGGGAATTCCTCTTCCCTCCAAGAACCCGGAAGAGCCTTGGACTTGGGATCAGGTGCTGGATGCAGCTAAAAAGCTTAACGACCCGGCCAAAGGTGTGTACGGTATTGATCCGGCGCAAGGCTTCGGTAATGCAGGAACAACAGCATACTTTAAATATCCGATTATTTGGCAGTTTGGCGGCGAGATCATGAGCCCGGATGGAACAACCTCCAAAGGCTACCTGGATAAGCCAGAGACCAAAAAGGCGTTGCAATTCTTCTCCGACCTGTATAATAAAGATAAAGTGTCCTCCCTGGAATACCCGCCAGATCCGTTCCCGAACAACCAGCTGGCGATGACGGTTGACGGCTCCTGGTCACTGGGCAATTATGCCGACAAGTTCCCTAATTTCAAATTAGGCGAAGATTATGATATCGCGCCACTTCCGAAGGAAACCCAGCAGGCTGTCGCGAACGGAAGCTGGTCGCTGGCCATTTCCTCGAAGAGTAAAAATGCCGAAGCTGCCTGGCAGTTTGTAAACTGGGTGACTGGTACTGAAGGGGCTAAGACCTATTGCTCTATCACAAAAGATATTCCGGCCCGCTATTCAGTAGCCAATGAGTTCCCTGAGCTAGGTCAATATCCGAAGAATATCTTTGTCGTACAGAATCAGAAATTCGGCAGACCGCGTCCGATTACACCGATCTTCCCGCAAATGTCCGAAGCGGTAAACAAGATGATTGAGGAAGTGACCATCGCCGGACGCAACGCGGATGCAGCCATTGCCGATGCCATCAAAAAGATTGACAAGGCATATGCAGATCTGCCGCAAAAATAATAAAATTTCCAAACATTGTAGAAACGGCAGCCGCCCTTTATAAAAAGGGCGGTAAAGCTGTTTCTTCTTTCAGCTTAAAGAAGCTTTAGATTTAGCTCCACGTTGTGGGGTTATTTTGAATTTTTGGACCATAATGATAGCAAGGAGCGCGGTTGTCATGTTCTACTCGTTACGCAGCAGATTGATGTGGGCTTTTTCGATCCTGCTGATCCTTCCGATTACGGCGGTTGTCTTCATCCTCAGCAAGGAATCGTCGGAGCAGATCCGAAAATCTACCCAGACTTCCACGCTGCAAACCATAGACCAATTTGCCTCCCATGTCAGCACGCTGCTGACGCAGATTGAGGATATGGGCAACCAGGTGCTGAGCAGCGACATCACACAGGAATGGATAACCGCCGACCTGAACGATGAGAGCACTAAGGGTGAGCAGTATCTGGCCAAGCAAAAGCTGCGTGAGCTGTTATCCTCCTATGCGATCAATAATTCGAATGTGATTTCCATTTCTACCTTTGCGGAGGGAAAGGGCGGGTTATGGACACAGGACCTGAGCTACTTGAAGAGCAGCTGGTACAGTCAGTTTAAGGAGCAGGATGTGCGCTGGACGCAGGCTCACAAGGACAGGGATCAGGCCGACGACAACATACGTTCGCGCGATGTCAATAGCCTTGTGCTCCCTTTGGTGCAGCTCCAGTCCCTTAAGGATGTCGGAGTGATCAAAATCAATTATCCTACGGTGCTGCTGCGCCAGGATTTGGATAAAATCAGCTTCGGCAAAAGCGGCAAAGCCTTCCTGCTGACGGCTGAAGGCCTCAGTGTACTCAATCAGGATCTGACAGGAGCTGAGCAGTTGCTTAGCGGCGGACTTGCTACTTTGCAGAAACATAGTGGAGGACAGACCAGCGGTATGTTTCCGCTTCGCCAAGGGGGGACCGACTATCTGTTCTTTTACCGCAGGTTGCCTGCACAGAACTGGCTGATCGTCGGCGAGGTGCCGGAGGCGGAGCTGTATGCCACCATCACAAAGCTCAAAGAAACGCTGCTCCTTGCCAGCTTTGTTCTGCTGATCCTTGTCATTATTGTCGCGCTGTGGCTCTCCACCGGCATAACGAAGCCATTAAGTGCCATGGCCCGGGCCATGCGGCATGTCAAAAACGGGCAGTTCGAGCTGGCGATGAAGGATATGCCAAAGGTTAGATCACGGCAGAGCGAAGTGGACTATGTGGCCGGTGTATTTGAGCAGATGACCCATCAGCTGAAGTATCTGATTGAGACGGAATTCGAGACCAATCTGCGCCGGAAAAATGCCGAATACAAAGCGCTCCTGCTGCAAATCAATCCACATTTTTACAACAATACACTGGAGATCATCAGCGGTCTGGCGGCGATGAAACGAGAGGATCTGGTCATGGACGCCACGGAAGCACTGGGTAAAATGATGCGTTATTCGCTGAGTCTCGATACGGATCTGGTACAAGTCAGCGAGGAACTTGGCTATATCCGTGACTACCTGTTCCTCCTAAAGCTGCGGCATGAGGATCATCTGATGGTCGCGGTCCGGCAGGATTCCGCCGCGGATCAGCTGCTCATCGCCAAGTTTATTCTGCAGCCGCTGGTAGAGAATGCGGTGAAGTACAGCCTGGAAAAAGGGGGGATCGCCGAGGTGGCGATCACCTCCAGTGTGTGTGGAGAGCGCCTGCACTTGCAGATACAGGATAACGGTTCAGGAATGACACCGGAACTGATCGCCAGCATTCTTGCCGATACGGAGCTTAGGGACAGTGTGGGAATTTTAAATCATAAAGGGGACAGCATCGGATTGCGCAATGTGCTCTCCCGCTGCCGCCTGTATTACGGCGAGCAGTTTGAAGCCGTGCTTGATTCGAAGCTATATACAGGAACAACCATTACACTGAAGCTGCCGCTGATAGAGAGGTGATTATCATGTATGAGATTATGCTGGTGGATGATGAGAAGGGGGTTCGCAACAGTATCAAAGCCAAAATCGATTGGGAAGCCGCCGGCTTCCGGGTGGTCTCGGAGGCCTCAAGCGGCAATGAAGCGCTGCAGCTGCTGGAGCAGGGACCGCTGCCGCAGCTGGTCATCTCCGATATCCGTATGCCGCAGATGGACGGCATTGAATTTATCCGCATCTGCAAAAAGAAGTATCCGCTGCTGAGGACGGTTGTGCTGTCGGGATACTCTGACTTTGATTATCTGAAATCGGCCATACAGCTTGGAGTGAAGGATTATTTGCTGAAGCCGGTAGCCCGCGCAGAACTGAATGAGCTGCTTGGCAAGCTGGGTGAAGAAATTAAACAGGAGCAAAAAAACCTGCAGGCCTCACGGCAGGATCTCCTGCAGAAAAATGAGCAACTGCGGCTGCTGCAGGAGAATTTTTTGCTGCAAATGGTCAAAGACGAGTGGTACAGCTTGGCGGCTATCAAGGAACGGCTGCAGCAGCTCCAGCTGACCCCGCTGACGGCGGATGATCTGAAGCTGCAGTTTGTTGCTGTGGAGATGAGAGTGCCGGCGGGGCGGATGGCGGACCGGCAGGAGCGCCGGGATCTGCTCAATTTGGCTTTTCAGATGTTATGCCGGGAGACGGCTGCTAAGCGGAAAGGAATCTATCCATTCAGCGATGTCGCCAATTCCGCGATGATGTATTTTCTGGTTATTATGAAGTCGGGGCCGGAGCATGCCGATCGAACGGGCCGGTTCGTAGAAGAACTGAAACGAAACATCGCCAGTTACCTGAAGCTGGAATGTGTGACGGGGATTGGCGAGGAAGTGAAGGGACTCAAGCGGCTGAAGAACGGTTATGCTTCGTGCATGCTGTCCTGGAGCCAAAGCACCGTGTATAAAGATGGAAAGGGCGAACGGAGCCGAGTGATGGAGCTTACGCAGGCTTTTACCCCGGAGGTGGAGCGGAAGCTGGTGCAGGCGATTGAAAATTTGGACATGAGCACCTTCCGCCAGCAGCTTGACACCATTTTCAGTAGCGAAAGAGATACGCCGATGTTTGCTTTTACCTTTCTGGCCCTGCGGATGCTGCTGATGTTCAGCTCCATCGCCAAAAAGTTCGAGCTCGGCGGCTCCGCCCTGCAGAAGTATTTGTGGAACTGTCAGATGACCATTGCCGATTACCAGTCGCGTGAAGGCGTGCGGGGGCAGATAGATGAGCTGGCGCAGCTTGTCATGGACGAAGTGAAGAAGCTCCGCTTCTCCAGCGGACATCATATGGTCGAAGCGGTCAGAAAATACGTGGAGGAGAATTTCTCCTACGAGTTGACGCTTTCTTCCCTCGCCGAAATGTTTCATCTGAATGAGACCTATTTATCCGGGCTGTTCAAGCAGCATGTGGGCATTACGTTCAGCGACTATGTCACCAGGCTGAGAATGACCAAGGCGGAGCAGCTTTTGCAAGAGAACGAACTGAAGCTGACTGATATCGCCATGCTTGTCGGCTATTCCAGTTCCAGCTATTTCAGCACCTCTTTCAAGAAAAACAGCGGCAAAAGCCCCAAAGAATACCGTGAATGGTATTTGAAGAATCACCCCTGAAAACATCACAACTTCTGAGCCGATCATATTGAAATGATTTCTCTAGCCGTTCAGCTACAATAGGGTCAACTAAACAAGGAATAGGAGTATGCAGTATGAATGTTTCTGGAGAGAAGCAAGCACATAAAGAGATCAAAACTACAAGCAAACTGGCATGTGTGGCTGTAGTACTGCTGGTTATCGCAGGGTGCACTCCGTCCAGTGCTATCTCTAATACTGCACCTGCGGCCTTTCAGTTTTCTGCGATTCCCAATTACTACACGGAGCTATACCGTCCGCAGTATCATCTGTCGCCGGAAAGCGGGAATATGAGCGATCCGAATGGAATGGTTTATTTCGAAGGTGAATATCACCAGTTCTACCAGAACAGCGGCCAGTGGGGTCACGCCGTCAGCACGGATCTGATCCATTGGCAGCATCTGCCGGTAGCGCTCCTGCGCGATTCGCTCGGGGAGATTTGGTCGGGTAGCGCCGTGGTGGACTGGAAGGATACGAGCGGTTTTTTTGGCGGAAAAGCGGGATTGGTTGCGATCTTCACCCATTTCAAAGGAGGAATGCAGTCGCAGAGCCTGGCGTACAGTTCTGATAAAGGACGCACCTGGATCAAATATGAGGGCAATCCCGTGATTCCGAATCCGGGACTCAAGGATTTTAGAGATCCCAAGGTGTTCTGGCATGAGCCTTCGCACGCTTGGGTGATGGTTGTCTCGGTGGACAACCGGGTGAGATTCTATACCTCTCCAGACCTGAAGACCTGGCAGATGGCCAGCGAATTCGGCGCCGATCAGGGCTCGCATGCCGCCGTCTGGGAATGTCCGGATCTATTTGAGCTTCCCGTGGAAGGCAGCAAGGAGACCCGGTGGGTGCTGGCGCTCAGCATCGGCAATAACAGCTCAACCCGTGGCTCGACGGCGCAATATTTTATCGGTAGCTTTGACGGACAGATATTCAAGAACGAGAATGAGCCCTCCAAAGTGCTGTGGACCGATTACGGAAAAGACTTCTACGCTGCAGTGTCCTACTCTGATATTCCGCAGACGGACGGCCGCCGGATCTATGTCGGCTGGATGTCCAATTGGCGCTATCCGTTCTCTATGCCAAGCGCTCCGTGGAAAGGGAATATGTCGCTGCCACGGGAGCTGAAGCTGCGTGACATTCCCGGTGAGGGATTGCGCCTCGTCCAGCAGCCGGTGCAAGAGCTGGAAGCTTTGCGTGGCCAAGCGGTCAAGCTGGAACCCCAGCGGCTAGAGCCAGGCAGCAATCCACTGGCCGGTCTGCACGGGACCTCCTATGAACTTGATACCGAGTTCACCGTGAAGGGGGAGGCGGAATTCGGAATCAAACTGAGAAAAGGTGCAGATCAGGCGACGAATATATCGTATAACAACGCTAATTCAATGCTTACGGTGGATCGAACCCGATCAGGCGACAGTTCATTTGAAGCCGGGTTTGCCGAATCGGTCCAGGCTCCCTTAAGAGCGGTGAACGGTAAAGTCAGGCTGCATATCTATGTGGATGAATCGACGCTGGAGGTGTTCGGCGCAGACGGCGAGACTGTGGTTTCCAGTATTCTTTTCCCGGGGGCTACCAGCAATGGATTGGAGCTGTATGTGAAAAAGGGGGACGTGATGCTGGACAAGGCCGTCTTTTATCCCATGGCCAGTGTATGGCGGAATGAGGATCCGGGCGGCTCGGAACCGCTTCGCGTCCTGCTTAGCCAATCCAGTGCGGATGTTCCGCTTGGCGGCATTGTGGAAGCGGCAGCGGCGGTCGTTCCGCTAACAGCTCCCCAGGATCTTACTTGGGTGTCGAGTGATGAGGCAGTTGCACAGGTGGAGAGCCGTTCCGGAACATCCGCTGTCGTAAAGGGACTGAAGGAAGGCCAGACGGAGATTAAAGCCCTTGCTCCGGGTGGGCAAATTTATGCCGTAATGAACGTGTACGTCTATAAACCGGATTGAAATGGAGTGAAAAGATCATGACAAGCGTTACAGCGGCAGCTGAGTCTGCCTCCAAAACTGCCCCATCAAGCAAAAAGCCCCGCCGGTTTCTGCGGGGAGAAGAAATGACCGCCTGGTGGTTCGTGCTGCCTTCCTTTGCTTTGCTGCTCATCTTTGTGTTCTATCCGATGCTGCAAGCCTTTGTGATCAGCTTTCAGAATTATAACCTGGTAGGATCGACCCGCAGCTTTGTCGGGCTGGACAATTACAAGACTCTGGTGACGGACAGGGATTTCCTGGCCAGTCTCAGGCATTCGTTTCATTTTGCCATCGTAGTTATTCCGATTCAGACCGCGATTTCACTGGGCCTAGCACTGTTAATCCAGAAAAAGTTCAAGCTTACCGGTCTGTTCCGCACACTCTATTTCATTCCGGTTGTCATTTCTACGGCAGTGGCCGCAACTGTGTTCAAACTGATCTACAACAAGGAATTCGGGATTCTGAACAATGTGCTGAAGACATTTCATCTGCCCACTACCAATTTCCTGTCCAACCCGGATACGGCGATGAACGGCGTGATTATGCTGGGAATATGGAAAGGCGTAGGCTTTTTCATGATTATCTTCCTGGCCGGACTGAACAACATTCCGCAAGATTTATACGAGGCGGCCCGGGTAGACGGTGCTACAAAAATACAGCAGTTCTTCCGCATTACGCTTCCTTTGCTGAACCGTACCACGGCCTTCGTTGTAATTATGACGACAATTGATGCCATTAAGCTGTCCGGCCTTGTGTTTGTATTGACCAGTGGAGGACCCAACGGGGCTACCGAAACCGCAGTCTATTATATTTATAAAATGGCCTTCCAGCAGATGCAGATGGGCTACGGCACCGCTGCCGCCTTTATTCTGTTCGCGATTGTTCTCGCCATCTCGCTCGTGCAAATGAGACTGTTCCGGAACGCGGAACATTAATGAGACTACTAGGAGGAATCCACATGAACCGCTTTGCAAGCATTGCCAAGTATACGGTTATGACCGTCCTGGCTGTCATTTCAATTATCCCGATCCTCTGGATGATCTCGGGTTCACTACGCCCTTATGAGGAATTGTTCAAGTACTCCTCCAGCCTGAATATTCATTTGTTCGTTCCTGTCCAGCCAACGCTGGCTAACTTCAAAGAGGTTATCTTCAGTGAGGGCAACCCTTTTCTCCGCTATATCGCTAATACACTGTTTGTTGCAGGGATTGTAACCCTGCTGGTGCTGCTAGTGAATTCGATGTCGGCGTTTGCTTTTGCCAAGCTGCGTTTCCGTGGAAAAGCGGTTGTCTTCGCACTGTTCATGTCGGCGATGATTATTCCCGGTGAAGTAACGCTGGTCCCAAACTATCTGCTGATGAATTATTTCGGCTGGCTTAACTCCTATAAGGCGCTGGTGATTCCTTCGATGCTGTCTGTGTTCGGAATCTTTCTGCTGCGGCAGTTCTTCGCGGAAATTCCAGATGAGATTCTGGAGGCGGCCAAAATCGACGGAGCCTCGATGCCCCGGACCTTTTCCAGTATTGTCTTGCCTGCGGCTGTCCCGCCGATGATCACCCTTGCGCTGATGACCTTTCTTGGCAACTGGGATTCATATCTGTGGCCTCTAATCGTTATCAATGACGAAAAGAAACAGATGATCCAGGTAGCCATTGCCACTTTCTCCTCGGTGGAAGGAACAGATTGGTCTAAGATTCTTGCCGCAAGCACCATTTCCACGGTTCCGATCCTGATCCTGTTTCTGTTCCTGCAGCGCTATTACATTCAGGGCATTACGATGTCCGGTGTGAAAGGGTAATGAAGGAATGGGAATAACGATGAAATACCGTACAGTGGCGCTCGGTTAATGGGTTTGGTATTGCTCATATTTCAGTAGTCTCGGCCAAAGTTGGTCCATGGTATATTGAACGTACAAAAGAAACCTCTCCTTTCAAATGGTTGTGTGGTAACTCCATTTTACTAAAGGACGGTTTCTTTTTGTGATTTTAGCCAGTTGAGTGCGTGAAACGCGTGAAACAAGAAACCGAAAGGGCAGCTTGTTTAAAGGCCGTCTTCGCGAATAGTTCTCTAAGAGGAGACGCACACTATTAGGGTGATTTGCCATCCAGCCTCATTGCAAGCAGATACAGCTCCGGCGACCCGGAAACTCGGTGAGCGGCTTTGAATTGCACAATCATTAGAGAATAAGATGAGGAGGCCCTAAGTTAATGTCCAATAAAAAAAGCTACTATGCATTTGAGGATCCGCTTGGCACTACAATTGAATTTCAAGCTACAAGCTTACAACAAGCCATGGTGATTAAAAAGAAGAAGGCTCATGAATTGGGAATTCCTAAAGAGGCGTTTGAACTCACAAGCATACGCAAGAAACCCACTCAGAGCACATAGCCTTTCTTCGGGTAGCTTCCTCATACCTTAGATTTAGCGTGCATAAAGCTATGACAATTTCATCGTAAAGATCAACCTGCATTTACAATTCACTAGGCATGAGCCGAAAATCAAAAGCCGCTTATTTGCGGCTTTTTCATTTATAGGACAATCACCTGTAGTATAACGAAAGAAACCGCGTATAGCGTGTGGGACACCTCTTTTATTTACAGTCTGATGTATCAGGCTTCGCTATCATTTGCACTATAGAGTATCCGGTATTCCAGCGGTTCCAGCGTAATATTTATCCGGCCGGCTTCCATCTCCACCGGCTCACCGCTGAAGGCATCCTGCCAACGGCGCTGGTCTCCGAATGAATGCTGGAGAGTTACCGGACTGCTGGAATTGTTCATCCAGACAGTAATGCGGCTGTTGTCATTGAAACGTTCGTACACAAGGCCCTGGCTATCCGCATCACTCTGCAGGAAACGGAAGTGACCGGTACGCAGTACCTCATGCTCCTTGCGCAGGGCAATCATGCGCTGATAGAAGCTGAATAGCTCACGGTCCTGACGGTCCTCCTCCCAGATCATACATTTACGGCAATCCGGGTCATCCTCTCCCGTAAGTCCGATTTCATCTCCATAGAAGATACACGGTGTTCCGGTAAAAGTAAGCAGGAAGGTGACTGTCAGTTTCAGTCTCCGGGTATCCCCGCCTAGCCGAGTAAGGACTCTGGGGGTATCGTGGCTGGCGAGAAGATTGAACAGCACTTCGTTTGCCTGACGCGGGTAACGCATCAGCAGTCCGTAGATATGGGAGGCGAAGGCCGTCGGCTCCATCTCCTCTCCCCGGAAGAACTCCAGCAGCCGGTCAGAGAAAGGATAGTTCATTACGGAATCGAACTGATCCCCCTGCAGCCAGCTGAGAGAGTCGCTCCATACCTCACCGATGATGAACGCCTCCGGGTTAATCTCTTTGACCGCCTGGCGGAATTCGCGCCAGAATACATGGTCCACCTCATTGGCCACATCCAGCCGCCAGCCGTCGATTTGAACCTCGCTAAGCCAGAAGCGGGTGATGTCCAGCAGATATTCTTTGGTTTCCTGGTTGGCCGTATTCAGCTTGGGCATCCCGGCGAAGAAGCCAAACGTATCGTAATTGGGATTGTCACCTTCGGCCTTAACCGGATAATCATAGATATGAAACCAATTGGCGTATTTGGAGTCTGCCCCATGTTCAATTACATCCTTGAACGGCGGAAACTCCGCGCTTGTATGGTTGAAGACGGCATCCAGCACTACCTTAAGCCCTTTGGAATGGGCCAGGCTGACCAGCTGCTTCAGCAGCTCCAAATCCCCGAAGCTGGAGTCGATCGTTCCGTAGTCTACCGTATCGTATTTATGGTTGCTGGGAGCCTGGAAGATAGGTGTCAGATACAGCGCCGTTGCGCCAAGCTCAACAATATAATCCAGATGGTCGATAATGCCCTGCAGGTCTCCGCCAAAAAAGCTGTCATTCGCCGGCGTAGCGCCCCATTCGAGCGTCCCTTCAGGATCATTCGCCGGATCGCCGTTGGCGAACCGGTCCGGCATGATCTGATAGAAGACTGCGGACTTCGCCCATTCCGGAACATGCAGCAGATCCACCTCGTGAATATAAGGCATTTCATAATAGCCTCCGGGAGGCACGGGCTGCTCTTTCCTATAGAAGCCGGATTCAACCATCCATACCGTCTCCGCATCCGTTTCCAGACGGAAGCCGTAGGAGAAACGTTTGCGTTCGGGCGTTACCTCAGCTTCCCAGTAATCGAAATAGGCATCTGCACCCACCTTGAGCATTTCCAGCTCCTGATGATGATGCTCCCAATCGTATTTATCGCCCGTGAGTGCAACTACCCGTTTCACATTGTTCTTTTTGCTGCGCAGACGCAGGTGAAAGGTAGTGCTGTTATAAGCATAGGCCCATTTGCCCTGCGGAGAATGATAGAGGCACTCAAGCTCAATGGATGTGCCTGGTGTTGTTGTTGATGTCAGTGCATGTCTGCTGATAGCCATGTCTATTCCTCCTGGGATCAATAATGAATGGATATAATAACGAATGAATGATGAGCTTTAGTTAATACCCGGGATAAATAGGAATTAAACACCAGATAGAACTGTCATAGGATGGAAAATAGTAGGTGAGCGGGAGCGGAGATGTAGGGCTTACAAAGGTGGGAATTTCCGAATCATGCAGCCTCATCTGGTCTTCCAACTGCCGGCCGGCAGTTGGAAGACCTGGAGATAATGCCGGGATAGAGTGATGCAACCTATACGGCATCTACCCCGGCTCTGTTAATCAGCTCCCGGTAGTCATTCCGCACATTGCCTACGGCTGATGAGACGGGATAAGCCAGCATCTGCCTTGCATCATAAGGCTGCAGCAGCTTCATCAGGGAGGGGATGTCCTGGTTGCTGCGGTCCAGCCACTGCGCTTCCGCGTCCTTGCCCAGAATGACCGGCATCCGGTCGTGAATCTCTTCCATGAGGCTGTTTGCAGCTGTTGTGATGATGGTGCAGGTGGCGATTTTGTGGCCGCTGGGATCTGTCCAGATATCATACAGGCCGGCCATGGAGAAGAGCTGTCCGTCCCGCAAGGTGATGCGCAGCGGCTGCTTGCCACTCTCCTTGACTTGCCAGTCATAGAAGCCGTCTGCCGGAATAATGCAGCGGCGGGACGATACAAGCCTTTTAAATGAAGCTTTCTCCAGCAGCGATTCACTGCGGGCATTGATTAGCTTCGCAGCGTTCTTATCCTCCTTAGACCAGGAAGGCAGAAGCCCCCAGCGCAGCTGGCCAAGCTTATTGTGTTTGCCGTCATGAATAACCGCCGGAATATACTGCATCGGAGCGGCGTTGAACTTCGGTGCATAATGGTCGAAGGAAGGATCGCCGGTGAAGTACCTGGTCATCAGCTCTTCCAGTGTTACGGTAATCGTATATCTTCCGCACATTTTACCCGTGCCTCCCTTTAGTGGCTGCCAGTTTACAGCATGGCCGCTTCGTGCTATGCTGCCTATATTTCTCATGATAACATTACATTATAGAGGAAGAAACTTAGGGATTGTGAAGGAGGAGCGGCGGCTATGATTATCGTAAGTTCCTGCCTGGCCGGAATGAAGGTTAGATATAACGGCACGGATTGTCTGGATCAGGGCATCCAGCACCTGCTGGACAATCAGCAGGCGGTTGCCATATGCCCTGAACTGATGGGCGGCTTCTCTACTCCCCGGGAACCGGCTGAGATTATAGGCGGCAACGGGCGGGATGTGCTGGAGGGCCAGGCCCGGGTGATCGACAGAACAGGCAATGATGTAACTGCAATGTATATAAAGGGAGCCTATGCCGCTCTGGAGCAGGCAAGGAGCTTATCGGCAACTCTGGTGGTGCTCAAGGAGAACAGCCCTTCCTGCGGCAGCTCCATGATCTATAACGGAGAATTTGCCGGTGTGAAAGTGCCGGGAGAAGGTGTAACCTCAGCGCTCTTGCGGCTGCACGGGATTGAAGTGATCTCCGAGGAGCAGCTGGCTGCGCGGTTGCCGGAACTCGAGGCTGACGAACCGTCCAAGCCATAGTTTTTCCCAATAATACTCCATGGACAAATGTTACAATATTGTGTTTATTAACAGGTGGTAAAAGGGCTTGTTCAGCAGTATAATTGAGTAGTCCTGCAAGTGGAAACGGCCTTGCCGTTCTCTCAAGGACGGTACCGTTTCAGCGAGAAATAGAAGGATAAATTATCGTGTGAAGCATATAAATTCTTATATTTTAAGAAAATCCTGAATTTCAAGAAGCGGAGAATCTCGTCATGAAACCCATCTATTTGGACCACGCCGCCTCAACACCGGTTCATCCGGAGGTGGCTATGGTTATGTACAATATGTTATTGAACCAGTATGGCAATGCGTCCAGTGTGCACCAGTTCGGACGGTCGGCCAAAAGAATCGTAAATGGAGCGCGCGACAGGATCGCGGGCTTTTTGGGCTGTTCCCCTGATGAGTGGGTGTTCACCAGCGGCGGTACAGAGAGCGATAACCTCGCCCTGTTCGGCGCAGCCTATGCTTCTATTCATAAGGGTAAACATATCATTACCACAGCAGTCGAACATCATGCGGTATTGCATACATGCGGACAACTGGAGCAACAGGGCTTCGAGGTTACTTATCTTCCCGTAGATTCCACAGGACTTGTCTCTCTGAGGGATGTGGAGTCTGCCCTGCGTGAGGATACAGTATTGATTAGCGTAATGTTTGTGAATAATGAAGTGGGAACTGTACAGCCTATAGAAGAGATTGGCAGATTGGCGGCCGGGCGGGGCATTCTTTTTCACGTGGATGCTGTACAAGCCCTGGGCACGCTGCCTATGGTGCTCCGCGAGCTGCCTGTCGACTATATGAGCTTCTCGGCCCACAAGATTGGCGGTCCGCAGGGAATTGGCGGATTGTATGTCCGGCGGGGAGCACCGCTGCAGCCAAGGCAACATGGCGGACTTCAAGAGCGCGGCAGACGGGCAGGTACGGAGAGCCTGGCCAGTACAGCCGGCTTCGCTACAGCGGTAGAGCTGGCTGTAGGCGGACTTGCGGAGCATCATGAGCAGGCTGTCAGGCTGCGGAGTACACTGCTGCAGGAGCTGGACAAGCATGCCGGAGCCGGCGGATATGTAATTAACGGAAATGAACAGCAGATGGTGCCCGGAATTCTGAATGTAAGCTTCCCGGGTGCGAAGACAGATGTGCTGCTGATGAATCTCGATATGGAGCGGATTGCGGCCGCCAGCGGTTCAGCCTGCACCTCGGGCTCTCTGGAAATCTCGCATGTCCTGCAGGCGATGAAGCTTCCGGAAGAACTTTTGAACTCGGCGATTCGCTTTAGTACAGGTTTGGGTAATACTAATGAAGAAATGCAGGTTGTTGCCCAAAAAGTTGGAACCATCTTAAACCGGCTGCGTACTAAAGACTAGGCATTTTTGCGGTCTGGCATCCGTTTGGAAGGTTTCTAGCCTCAGGGAACTCGTAAGTACTATTTAAGGTGAGGGGACTTTGGACGCCATGAAACTTCAAGATATGATTGGCCTCACCGTATATGAAGTTGAAGAAGGTACTGAAGTCGGTGAAATAATCGATATTGGACTGGATTCAAACTGGAACATTACGGGTATTGAACTGGAAAGCAAAACTTTTTTCTCCAGTCATGTGAAAGTTGTGGCATGGGATGATATTGTCGCTTATGGCGAAGATGCTGTCATGATCCGCAATAAAGAGTCGATTATTAAGACCGACGCTGACCATATACCCTATACTTTCCTCTTGGGAAAGAACAAGTTGAAGGATTTGCAGGTGCTTACAGCATCCGGAACGATACTTGGACGAATATCGGATGTTTATTTTGACCAAAAGATGGGAAACACAATAGTAGCGCTGGAAATCAGTGACGGGCTTGTAACTGATTTGATCGAAGGCCGCAAATGGCTGCCTTGTTCTGAAGGAATGTCTATCGGGGAGAATTCGGTACTGGTTCCTGCGATGAGCGAAGAACGGCTTCAAAAAGCCATTAATATTGTTAACGGATAGGTGGAATGTATTATATGAAGTGTCCAAACTGCAACTCCAAGGATATCGGCAAGATCGGTTCCCACCAGTTCTATTGCTGGGGCTGTTTCATCGAACTAACGGTCAACGGCGAGAAAATGTCGGTTTATCAGGTTGAAGAAGATGGCACGCTCAGTTCGCTTGACGATCTGTTCTCGGGTGAAGATGTTGCACAGGATTTCCCGCAGATCCATGCATCCTCCTGATCATTAGCCTGATTCATTCCCGGATAAAGTTACATAGATTCGCCGTGGGGCTGACCTCAAAGCATCGAATGGATGCTTGGGTCAGCCTTGTTTGCTCTTAAGCAGGAGATTCGCAAGCCTGCGGTGGGTGTTCCACGTAACGGTTCTTCAATCTTCTGCAACACAAAAACCAGCCAATCCTGGATCAGGATTAGCTGGTTTTTGTTGTGTATGGACCCTGGACAGCGTCTGCTTACAGGATAACTTCTCCTATAAATGCGGAAGTTGCATCTTTGTTATATGTGCTAACGAATTGGTATGTCGCCTCCGGGATACGGGCTCTATACTGAAATCGACTGGCGGCAACGCCGGATTCTGCAAGGTTCTGCATAAGGGGGAATATTGAAATGTACCGTAGAGGAATATCCAAGTTGCTGATTGCCGGTATGCTGCTGTCAGGGATTCAGCTTCCGGGAAACACGGGAGTGGCAGGAGCAGAGGGACTGGAAGAGCTTCCCGTATCAGCCGCAGGCACAAGCAGTGCTATTGCAGCCGGAAAGGCAGCATTTGCCGATATGAATCAGCACTGGGCTTCGCCAGCGGTGGACAGGCTGGCGGCCGCCGGAATTCTGCAGGGGAATGGGCAGGGGAGATTTGGACCAAGCCGTGCAATCTCACGCGCAGAGATAGCGGTTATCCTGGGCCGTGTGTTTCGTTACTCAGCTCCGGGAACGGCTGTGTTCAGTGATGTAAGCGCTTCTTCCTGGTATGCCAAGGATGTGGGCGGGATTAGTGCAGCAGGCATAATCCAAGGTTACGCGGACGGACGGTTTCAGCCGGGAGCAGCTGTAACCCGGCAGGAGGCCATGACGATGCTGAGCCGGGCTTTCGGCCTGGAGGCGGCCTCGCAAACTACGCTGGCTGCGCAGCCTGACGGGTCAGCGGTCAGCGACTATGCCCGGGAAGCAGTGAGTGCCATGCTTGACGCAGGCTACCTGCGCGGCGGGCCGGATGGCAAGCTGAATCCGCAGACGCAGATGACCCGGGCTGAACTGGCGGAGCTGCTGGGCCGGATGATCGGGTGGATCAGTTCAGGCGAAGGAAGCCACTCGATTGGCAGGGTGTCCGGCAATGTGATTGTCAACCGGGCGAATGTGCAGATCGAGAACGGGCCGGTTAACGGAAATCTCTATGTGACTGCCGGAGTAGGAGAGGGAGAAGTAACGTTCTCGGGAATCAAGGTGCAGGGAACCACTCATATCTCTGGAGGCGGTGACCATTCGGTAGTTTTCCGTAAATCTTCACTGGGGCAGATCAAGCTGAACAAGCCCAAAGCACCGGTACGGCTCGTTCTGGAGGATAGCAGCTCCGTAGCCCGGATTGAATTGCTCCAGCCGGCCAAGGTTGAGATTGGGGCCGGCACAAGGGTGGAAGCACTGATTATCGGTGCCGGCGCTGCCGGATCAGAGATTGTGAACCGGGGGGACATCGGCCTGCTTGAGACCAAAGCGGATCGTGTGCTTCTCAACGGCCTAGCGCTCAAGGCTGGTGAGACGCTTCGGGGCTTGTCCGGCAATGGAGCCACACCACAGGCAAGTGCAGCCGCCACCTCTGCGGGGAGTGGCGGGAGTTCAGGCGGAGCGATGTCAACGCCAACGCCTGCACTTATGACACCTGCTCCAACAGCGACACCTGGGGCAACGCCGACAGCAACGCCAGTCGTTACTCCGCCAACCCAAGACAATCCATGGGAGCTGGTCTGGAACGATGAATTCGACGGTAGCTCCATAGATGAGACCAAATGGAATGTTCAGGATACCGGAACGGTATACAATAACGAGCTGGAATATTATGATCCGGGCAACGCTTCACTTACAACAGAGAGCGGACACAGCGTACTGGCGCTGGAAGCGCGGAAGGAGGCTTACGGCGGAAAAGAGTACACATCGGCCAAGCTGACCTCCAAGCTGAAGGGCGACTGGACCTACGGCAAATTCACGGTGCGCGCCAAGCTGCCGATTCAGCAGGGAATGTGGCCGGCCATCTGGATGATGCCAACGGACGAAGAGAAGCAATATGGGCCTTGGCCCGGAAGCGGCGAGATGGACATTATGGAATTAACAGGACCGGTAGCCGGGGATAAGGAGAAGGCGGATCTGTATCCAAGAACTGTGCATGGCTCACTTCATTACGACATCCCGCATATGTCCCAGTCCAAGACCTACGTTCTGCCGGAAGGCAAGACGTTCGCTGACGATTTTCATGATTTCACGCTTGAATGGCTTCCGGGCCTGATTCGGTATTACGTGGACGGTAAAATGTATTTTGAAACGAGCGATTGGGGAACCAAAAGTGAGGGCCAGCCGGATTACTATACGTACCCCGCACCGTTTGACCGGCCGTTTTATATGATTCTTAATCTGGCGGTGGGCGGCGACTGGCCGGGGAATCCGGCAGCTGACTTCAAGTCCGACGAGATGTATGTGGATTATGTCCGGGTCTACAAGTACAAGAACCTGGATCAATGGCCTGATGTGACAGGACAGCGTCCAACGAATCCGGAGCTCTCGACTCCGCAGCGTCCTGCCCTGGCTGACGGCAATCAGATCTATAACGGGGAGTTCAAGGGTGCTGCCGCAGCGGACGGCCTGCCGGAATACTGGGAAATGATCGAGAATGCAGGTGGTGAGGGAACAGCCTCGGTCATGGAAGACAAGGATAAGGGCGCGGCGGTGAAGGTGGCCATCGAGCAGGCTGGAACGCAGAATTATTCCATTCAGCTCACCCAGAAGCCGCTTCTGCTGGAGAAGGGCAAAGCCTACAAAGTGACTTTTGATGCCAAAGCAGACGCAAACCGTCCGCTGATGAGCAAGCTGACCGAATTCGGCGGAGGATGGACGGCGTATTCCAAGGAACGCAATTTCCAGCTTTCGCCGGACTGGCAGTCATTTGAGTATACCTTTACCATGGCCCAGAATTCCGACAACAATGTCCGGTTCGAGTTCAATCTGGGTCTGAGCGATATTGCCGCCTATTTCGCTAACGTTCGAGTTGTGGAGACGCAGCCCCTGCCAGTGGTACGTACTCCGTTGTCTGACGGCAACCTGATCTACAATGGCGGATTCGAGCTGGGAGAAGGGCGGCTGGGTTATTGGAGCTTCGCCGTTAAGCCGGAATCGGGAGCTGCTGCGAAGGCCAGTGTAACCAATGCCCTGGAGCTGCCGCTGATGAAGCGCGAATTCAAGGCAGATGTCCAGAAAGCCGGAGGCTCGGCTGAGGATGTGACGCTCATCCAGACAGGAATCCCTGTGACAGCCGGCGGAGTCTATCAGCTTGCGTTCGAGGCGAGATCGGAGCAGGAGCAGCCGGTCGGCATCAAGCTGGACGGCGGCGATGGGAAGACCGTCTATCCTGACGGGTCTACCTTCACGCTGACAACGGAGTGGAAGAGCTATACAGCGGAAATAGCGCTGTCTGGCGGGTCCGGTACAGAAGCAGCACTATCGTTCCTTCTGGGCCAGAGTCCGGGGCAGACCGAGATCGACAATGTGCGTCTGGTTCGGATGGTTGATCCGCCTGTAATGAACGATTACCTGCATCTGCGGGGCGACCAGTACTGGAGAACATCGGGTACCGGCCTGATTCCGAGCGGCGAAGGCGGCAAGGACATCACGGATATGGACCAGGACGACTATGTGGAATACAAAGTGGTGCTGCCTCAGGCTGCCAGCATTGTTCCGGTAACCAGGGTATCCAGTGTGTGTGCGGATTCGGAGCTTACGCTGTCGGTGCTGGATGCCGGCAAGCAGAGTGTAGTGACGACCTCTGTCTATAGTACGGCAATCGGAGATACCGGAGGACCTCATTCCTACCGCGCAATCATCGGGGCACCGCTCGAGCTGCCTGCCGGAACCTATTATTTCCGTCTTGGCGGCAGCGGCTACAATCTGGCTTGGCTGGATCTTACCCGCGAACTCGTGAAAAACGGCGGCTTCAAGGACGCTTCCACCGACAACTGGACGCTGTTTAAGAGGGACTGGGACAATGATCCGGTGAAGAATACCGTAATGACTGCTGTGTATGGGGCGCTGCAGGTTGACCTGGGCGGTAGCGGCGATGAGGACTGGAATGTACAGGTGAAGCAAGGAGCGATACCCGTAGAGCAAGGCAAGAAATATCTGCTTCGCTTCGATGCCGATGCCTCCATGAACCGGGAGATGCGGGTGCTGGTTCAGCGTGACGGCTCCTTGGACGGCAATTGGACCCCATATACGAATGAGAAGGTCAGCCTGAGTGAAGCGGGCGGACATTATGAATATCTGTTCACCGCTCCGGCAAGCGATTCCGCTGCCGTACTGCAATTCAGTCTGGGCAAGGTTAACGAGCTGCTGGGAGAACATACGGTTAGACTGAGCAATATTTCCCTGCTGCAGGTGAGCCCGGTCATGGCGGGTGAGGCGTATGGGGAGAATCTGATTCCGAACGGAGACTTCTCCGCTCCGCTTAAGGGCTGGAGCAGCTTCTCCTCCGACAGCGGCGAGTTATCCATTGTCAATGTGAATGGGGCGCTGAAGATAAAGGTGGGTTCCACAGGAACGAACAGCTGGGACCGGCAGGTCTTTTATGAGGGAGTCGCTTACAACGAAGGCAATCATTATACACTTACCTTCAAGGCCAAGGCGGATCTTAAGCGCAAAATGAATATCAGCATCGGCTGGCTGGATGTGGCGAATAATTACACCTGGCACGGGTACACAAGCAAGATTGTTGATTTGGGTACGGAATATACCGAATATACCCTGGAATTCGACGTTGCCGGAGACAGCACCTCTATCGGCCGCATTTCGTTCGAGCTGGGCAACATTAAGGATGGGGGCACGGGTCAGCTTGCGGTGGATATCGATGATATTGTGCTTATGAATAACGGAACCGTAGCTGCACCTTGAACAAGCTTTAGAATTTGTTATCCAGGCTTGCGATTTGGTATTTAGACCGGCAAGAAACACTTTTATAATCATTACATGGAGGACGGGCAGCCGTTCTCCGTGATTTTCAAACGACAATGGGGGAGATTTATTGTGAAAAAGACAGCAGTATCCATCACCGCACTACTCATGGCATTTTCAGTAGTGGTCAGCGGATGTGGAGGCAATAACAACCAATCAAGTTCGGCTAACAACGGAGGGAAGAAAGAAGTATCCAGTGCAACTGCCGCTCCTGCAACGCCAAGCACGGACCCTGTTACCCTGAACGCGTGGGTGATGCCGAACAGTCCCAAGCCGGATGCTGACTTCCTGAAGACGCTTGATCCTTACCTGAAGGAGCATACGAATGTCACCGTTAAGGTAACCGTGCTGGACTGGGGTTCCGCCTGGACCAAGATTACAACGGCGGCTACAAGCGGCGAAGGCCCGGATTTGCTTCAGCTCGGTTCGACCTGGGTCCCTGCTATCGCCAGTATGGGCGGCATTGATAAAGTAACGGATAAGGTAGCTGATGTGGGCGGCGCCGAAGCCTTCCTGCCGGCGATCTGGCAGACTACCTCCATCGCGGGCGACAGTGAAGTCTACGGAGTACCTTGGTTCGTAGATGCACGTGCTATCTACTACCGGACAGATGTATTCAAGCAAGCCGGGGTTGATACAGCCACAGCCTTCAAGGATTGGGATTCCTTCAAAAGCGCGCTGCAAGCGGTCAACGGACAGACCGTTGACGGCAAAAAGATCGCTGCACTCGGACTTCCGGGTAAAAACGACTGGAACGTAGTGCATAATATCTTCCCTTGGATCTGGGCCGCAGGCGGCGATGTTCTCTCGGAAGATAACAAAAATATTGCCTTCAACGAAGAGAAGGGGCTTGACGGCGTGATGTTCTACACCGGACTTGCCGCTGAGGGCCTTGTGGATAAATCTTCGCTTGAGAAGAATTCGTCGCAGATTGAGAGCGACTTCGGCGACGGTAAATCGGCGGTCATTATCTCCGGCCCTTGGCTCGCCAAGAACTTTGCGACACCGAAAGCAAACGGCGGTATGGATGACAAGAAAGCGGCCAAGAACTTCGCGGTGGCTCCGCTTCCGGCAGGTCCGGGCGGACAAGCTACCTTCGTCGGCGGCAGCGAGCTGACCGTATTCAGCGGCTCGAAGAACAAGGAAGCGACTTGGGATCTGATTAAGTACCTGACTGGCGATGAAGCGCAGAAGGCTTATGCTGCCGTATCCGGCCAGCTCCCGGCTCGACTGTCACTTCTGGAATCGCCTGATCTGGATGCCAGCATGAAAGCATTCTCGGAAGCCACGAAATACGGAAGAACCTATCCATCCATTCCTCAATGGGGACCTACGGAAACGGCGCTGCAAAAGCATTTTGCCAACATCTGGGATATTGTCGCCGGTGTGAAGGGCAAATATAGTGAAGAAACCGTCAAGCAAGAGCTGGATTCTGCAGCGGCCGAAGTCAAAGCAATTATTAACCAATAATTATGAGGATTAGGGGGATGCCGCCGCGCGATAGGGTGCGGCGGTTCTTCCATTAGTAAAGTGAGGGATAAGAGATGGGACTCCATACTGAAAAAAATCTGCCTGCGAAGGCTGCTTCCGACAAGCGCGGACTGTGGCGCAAACGGGTCAGAGAGAATAAATTTGCTTACATGCTGATGGTGCCGACCATCATTTTCATGCTGTTGGTGCATTTGCTCCCTATGATTCAGGGATTCTGGATGTCATTCCTGAAGCTGAACCAATTTACACTGGGCAAATATCTCAAGGCGCCGTTTGTGGGCATCGACAATTATATTGGCCTGTTGTTCAACACTGATAACCCGGTCCGCCAGGGGCTCAATTTTGCCATCCGCAACACCGCGATTTATTCGGTCATTGTGACGATCGGTGTAATGATCATGGGCCTGATGATGGCCTTGCTGCTGAACCGTGATTTTCCCGGACGCAGCATTGCCCGTACAGCCATGCTGCTCCCATGGGTCGTTCCGTCTTATGTGGTCGGTGTGCTCTGGGGTTTCATGTGGCAGAAGGATGGCATTATCAACTATTTCCTGGTCGATGTCCTGCATCTCTTCAATGAGAAGCCTTTCTGGCTGCTGGGGCCGAATACGATCTGGGCGATTATTATCCCAACCATCTGGCGCGGCTGGCCGTTCCTGATGGTCATTTTCCTGGCTGGACTCCAGACTATTCCCGAAGATATCTATGAAGCGGCAACCATTGACGGTGCGGGCAAGTTCCGCCAGTTCTGGAACATGACGCTGCCGATGCTTAAGCCGGTTATTGCGGTACAGCTTTTATTCCAGATTATTAACAATGTCTACTCCTACAACATCGTCTCCACGATGTTCGGCAACGGTGCCGGATATCCGGGGGAATGGGGAGACCTCCTGATGACAGCCTTGACCCGCCAATCCTTCGGTTATTGGTCCTTCGGTTCGGGTTCTGCCGCTTCAATCATGCTGATGTTTGCCATGCTGATGGTCGTCGGTATCTGGTACCGCGCCTTTAGATCGGAGTTGAATGCCCAATGAGTACACACCGTAAACGTTCCGTCAGTTCGTTCCTGCTGACCTCACTAACCTGGGTCATCGTTGTATTGACGATATTCCCCATTTTGTGGATGATCTTCACCTCTTTGCACTCTAATGACCAAATTCTGAACGGTATCACTACCTTTAGCCTGCCGAAGCCGCAGTGGGTCAATTATATCAATATGTGGGATACCGTTAATTTTGCCACCTATTTCCGCAACAGCCTTCTGATCTGCGGTGCGACAACCCTGCTTGCCGGCTCCTTTGCCGTTCTGGCTGGGTATGCGCTGGCCCGGTTTGATTTTCCCGGATCGAAGCTGTTCAGCATGAGTATCATATCCACCCAGCTGATTCCGGGGATTATGTTCCTGTTCCCGATTTATCTGATGTTCCTGTGGATCAAGAATACGTTCGGTTTGCCGATGATCAATACGTACTGGGGAATGATTCTCGTCTACACGGCGTTCTACACCCCAATCAGTATCTGGATTATGCGAAGTTTCTTTGTCTCGATTCCAAGAGACCTGGAAGAGTCGGCCACGATTGACGGCTGTACGAAATTTCAGGCTTTTTACAAAATCATTCTGCCGTTGTCTCTGCCCGGCATTATTGCGACAGGCATCTTCATCTTCCTTACGGCGTGGGATGAGCTCCTCTTCGCCTGGGTTTTGACAACCAGCTCGGATGTACAGACGATTCCGGTCGGTATCCGCTTGTTTGTCGGCCAATACAATACCCGCTACGACCTGCTGATGGCAGCGTCCACGGTTGTAACCGTGCCGGTCATGGTCATATTCTTCATGACGCAAAAATACTTTATCAGCGGTATGACCGCGGGGGCCGTCAAGGGCTGACCCGCAGCATGCCAGGAAAGGTGAGAGCAATCATGCTGAAATTTACTACCGCAAGAGAAGCGATGGCTTCGGCTGAAGAGATCCTGAGACAAGCCTTCGCAGACCGGATTGGCCCCGGGGCGCACATCAGCGCCCTCTTTACGGATTCGGAACGCCGGGGGGCTGTAGGCATAGCCGGTCTGCCGCTTCGGCTGCCTGCCATTCAGGAGCTGCTCAAGCTCCCCGCTGTGGCAGCGCTGCTGCCAGGTGAAGCGGGTGCCTCCGCGTTGTTCGCCGTAAACGAAGAAGCCACGGAATTGTCACTGTATATCCGGCACGCCGGAAGACAGGAGCAGACTGTTGACGTACCGGAGGCTACCGCAAGCGTGGCTTTGGCGCACTTGCAGGCTGCCCCGGGCTGGGCAGGCGCGCTTAACGCTGAGGGCGAGCATGTAATTGATCTGCGTTCACCTGTGCCGGGTCCGCATTTCGCGGTCAATTTGCTTATGGGTAACCGTCTGAGCTTTCCCCATCCGCTTCAGACCACTCCGAAGAGCGTTGTTGACCGGCTGGGCGGCGGCAGCTTCCGTTCGCATGCGGCCACCCAGGTGCTGGCCACCCGCTGGGATATGCGCCAGGAGGAGAACGGGTTCCCGGCTAACCGGCAATTCTATCTGTTCGAGGACGGGAAGCAGATCTTCTATTCCGCGGACCCCGGAGATGAAGGGATGGAGTCGGCGGTCTGCCGGCATTCGCAGAATGTAACCCGAATCATCTGCCGCACGCGCTGCGGACTAGAGATTACACGAATCATCTCTATTCTGCCTCAATACGAGGGCCTGCCTCTGGCTACCGAATTACAGCGGATTGAGATTGAGAACCATGGAGAAGCCGACCGCCGTCTGCGGATCGTCTACACGGGAATGTTCGGTTCCGCCGCACCGGGTGCATTGTTCGAGGATGTGCTGTACAGCAACGTCATTATGCAGGGCGGAGTGCTCCAGGATAATACGGGAGCCGTGGCAGCCATCAGTCCGGATTATTATCCTGAAGGCGGCCGTCATGATCTGCGCTTCCACACAATGATCGTTCACGGGGCAGAAGGACCGGTGCTGCCGCGTGAATACTGCGTCAGCTACAATGAATTTGTCGGTACAGGCTCGCTGCACCGTCCGTCCGGCGCGCTCAGACTGAGTAACATTCTGCACCGTAAGGGGCCAGGGTTCTTCGCGGTAGCCGGGGAAATTCAAGCGGCTGCGGGAACTAAGACAGCTGTTGACCAGTTGACCGGTCTTGTCTCTGACAAGAGCGGGGCGCCTTGGAATGACACAGTGCTGGCGGATGAAGTGGGGGCGCTGGTCGCCCGTTTCTCCGATCCAGGCGCGGCGGAATCAGCGCTGGAGGAATCAGCCGGGTTCGTACGGAATTACAGCAAATTCCTGCAGGTATTCTCCGATGACAAGAATTTCGATGTGTTTATCAACCGCAATCTGCCGTTTCAGGTGCTCTATCAAAGCTTTGTCTCCCGTTCCTTTTGTCAGACACAGAAGGGCTACAGGGAGATCGGCTTCCGCGAAATCCAGGATTTGTACGCATCGATGTATTATTTTGTCGGCATGGGACGAAGCGCTCTGGTGAAAAGTCTGCTTAAAGAATGGACCGGCATGGTGTTTGAGCTGGGCTATGCCTATCATAACTTCTTCTGGGCGGGCAAGGAGCCGGGCAAATGGTCCGACGATGCGTTATGGCTCGTTCAAGCCGTCTACCGCTATGTAATGCTTACCGGCGATCTCGAGTTCCTGGACGAGTCTTGTCCGGTAGCGGGACAAGACGCCAGCCGGCCGGTCTTCGAGACACTCAAGGCGATTATTGTCTATTCAGGGCAGATTTCAATCGGCCGCCACGGTCTGCCCTTACTGGACTTCGCAGACTGGAACGACTGTCTTAAGCTGGATGACACGTATCTGAACGGTCCAGCCAAGGAAAAGCGCTACCGGGAGCAATTGCAGGCAGGAGGGGTCTTCGGGGATTCACTGGACAGCGATTATTCCGAGAGCGTCATGAACGCCTTCCTGCTAAAGGTAGCGGTAGATGAACTGTCTGCTCTGGCTGCCCGCAAAGGGGAGCAGGATGATGCCGATGAGCTGAACCGCTTCGGAGCCAAGCTGCGCGGGCGTATTCAAGAGCATGCCTGGAAGGGCAACTTCTTCGCCCGCGTGCTCTTCAACCGGTACCCGGACGGCGAATACACTTATTTGGGAGCTGCCGGAGACGGTCTGTCAGCAGATCCGGCATCCGATGGTTCTTACTTCTTAAATTCCTTCAGCTGGAGCATCCTGTCGGGCTGTGCCGATGAAGCGCAGATCTCGGTGATGCTGGACACTATGAAGTCGCATCTTATGACTCCTTTCGGATTGAAGCTGGTTTCGCCGGTTGCCTTGGGCAGGGTCTCTTCTCACACAGCTTCGGACGAATACTTTCCGGGTGACCGGGAGAACGGCGGCGTATTCAAGCATGCCTGCATGATGGCCGCAGCTGCGATGTTCAAGGGCGCCAAGGAAGTCTCGGATTCAGGGCTTGCTGCCGAGCTGGGCCGTTTCGGCTATTGGCTGCTGGACCGGATCATGCCGTTCAAGACGATGGAGGATCCGTTTGCAGTCTGCGGAAATCCGCGATTCTGCACTCAATATAATAACAGCGAGACGGGGGAGAACATCGGTCCGATGCTAAGCGGCACCTCGACCTGGCTCACCCTCTCGCTGATGGAAGCGCTGGGCATTGAATATACAGCGCAGGGGATTGCACTGAGTCCGATCCTGCGGGAAGAGCAGACAGAATTCTCTTACACTCTGAAGCTTGGGAAATCTTCATACTGTATCCGGATCAGTAAACCGGAAGGCTTCTGCCGGATGCGCGGCGGTGCTGCCCGTCTGACACTGGATGGCCGGGCGCTGGAGGACGGGCTTATTCCGACTCCGGATGACGGGCTCACCCACGAGGTGGAGCTGCGGTTTGAAGAGTAAAGATGTTAGAGTGCCCGGTCACGGAACTCATGCGGGGTCATCCCCGTGTACTCCTTAAAGAGCTTGATAAAGTAATGGGCATTGGAATAACCCAGCTCGGCGGAAACCTCATAAATTTTCAGCGGCGTATGAATGAGCAGATACGCCGCTTTTTCCATCTTAACCTGACTGATGTAATCGCTGATCCGCTTGCCTGTCTCAAGCTTGTACATTTTGGACAGATATACCGGATGCATCTGGACATGATCGGCGATGGCCTGGAGGGAGACATAATGCATATTGCGGTCGATATATTCATGTACGTTCCGAATCAGGACTGTCCGGCTGTCCCGCCGCTCGGATTCAAAATGCTCCTTCAGCAGCGTAACCATCTCCAGCGCCCATTCCCGCAGCTTGTCGGCCGTCTGGAAGGGGGCCTGCTTCATCAGCGGGTTGCCCACGATCTCGCCCAGCATCTTCTTATTCTTATGGGCGAAATAATAGAATGCCGTCTCCAGATGCAGACGGGCTTCATGGATATGCTCCAGAGAGTGGTCCGGATTCCGGGCCAGCTCCGAAGCGATGGCATTCAGCTTGACTTCGATCCCCTGCCAGTTGTTCGCCTCAAATAAATGAAAGAAAAGCGGAGGCTCGTAGAGCGGCTGGAGAATTTCTACAGGGTTAAAGCTGCTGTTGTCCGTGGCATCCAGATAGATGCCTGTTTCGCTGCCGATATGCTGGCGGATGGCCGAGATGCCGGATTGATAGAGCGTGTACACCTGATCCGGGAATCCTCCCCAACCCGTAGTGACCACAGAAAGGCCGCCTCCAATCAGCGTGCTGACATGATTCTGCAGCTGGTAGGCGGCCTGGGTGATATCATCTGCCAGATTCAGGCGGGGTTCAATGTCTTCCCTGGGCTGCAGCAGAAATACAAGATAATCATGGACATCCTTGCTTGACCAGATGTGGAACCGGTCTTGAAACAGCTCTTGCGCGATATTAATAATGGCGTATTCGAACAGCAGCATGCTGCCCATGTCCTGACGCCGGAAGAACTCCTCCGGTCTGACGATTACAAGGCATACCGGCAGACTGGTGGAGAACGGCAGATCGAATTGGGAGAGCCGCTCGTGCAGCTGCGGCCTGGACATCTTCCGCCCCTGCAGGAGCTCGCCGAGCAGCCGGTCCCGCAGGAGCGGAAGATGCTCGCGGAAGGTCTGCATTGTCCGCTGAAAGGAGGACCAAGTCTCCCATTCGCCGCGCAGCTCTTCCTGGAGCTTGCCAATAACGGCAATCAACTGGTCATTGGCAATTGGCTTAAGCAGATAGGCACTGGCTTGCTCTTCAATCGCCTTGCGGGCATATTCGAACTCGGCATAACCGGTCAGCATAACGACCCGGATATGCTTCCAGCGGCTACGGATGGAGGCGATCAGTTCGATGCCTGAAATTTCAGGCATGTTGATGTCAGTGACAACAATGTCGATAGGATAACGCTGAAGCAGCTCCAATGCCTCGTATCCGGAATAAGCCTTGTGGACTTGTTCAAATCCCATTTCCGTCCAAGGAAGCGAAATGGATAGATCATCAACGACATAAGGTTCGTCGTCAATCAGAAGAATTTGATGCATAGGGTTCCTCTTTCTTCTCCATGCGAAGAGTAATTTTTAAGCCGCCTTCAGGTGAAGGGGCGATCAGAAGGCCGGATGAATCACCATAATGGGACCTGAGGCGCTGCTGGATGTTCCATAGCCCGCAGCCTCCGTCCTCGCGCGCCGTTTCGGAAATCCGGGCCTGCAAAGCGGTAACTGCCTCATCCGTCATGCCAGCTCCGTTGTCTGCAACGGTGACTATGACACTCTCTTGTGTATGGGAGGCGGTGATCCGAATGGAGCCTTGGCCGATCTTTTTCTCAATACCGTGAATGATGCTGTTCTCCACCAAGGGCTGAATCAGCAGCCGGGGAATCTGCAGACCCAGCAGATCTTCCGCGATATCCATCTCATAGCAGATGCGCTGTTTCCGCAAATTCTGAATCTCCAGGTAATTCTCGAGCAGCTTCAGCTCGTCCTGCAGCGTAGTGAGGGAATGGTCCGCCTTGGTGATGTAGCGGTAATATTCTCCGAGGTTAAGCGCCATAGCCTCCACTGAATCGGTGTCGCCGACAACGGCCTTACTCTTAATAAAGAACAGGCAGTTGTAGAGGAAGTGCGGATTAATCTGCGATTGAAGCTGTTTCAAGTGGGCATCCTTGGCCCGGAGCTGCTCCAGGTAGACCTGTTCAATCAGCAATTGAATTTTTTCTGCCATTTCATTGAATTCTTCGTTGAGCATTGTGAACTCAGGATTGGTCTTGGTATGAATACGGGTAGACCAGCGTCCTTCCTTCATCCTGTTGAGCGAACGCAGTAAAAGGCTAACCGGACGCTGCACTTGACGATATAGCTGCAAAGAGAACAACAGGCTCATGACCAGGAGAAAAGCCGATCCCGTCAGGAAGAAATAACGGCTGCTGCGGATCGGCTGAAGAATCTGCTTCAACGGCGAATAATGCACGACCCGCCAGTTAATGGCCGATGAAGGAACCGAACTGATAAGAAAG
Organism: Paenibacillus sp. IHB B 3415; assembly: GCF_000802655.2. NCBI lineage: Bacteria > Bacillati > Bacillota > Bacilli > Caryophanales > Paenibacillaceae > Paenibacillus > Paenibacillus sp. IHB B 3415. The sequence continues at coordinate 40,389 of NZ_JUEI01000036.1, forward strand.
CTGCCCTTCTTGAGGTTGAGGATTTCCGATGTGCCCTGTCCGTCTGCGGAATCAAGCGTTGCGGTGATCCGTTCAGCCATCTCCCGGTCGGTATTGCGGGAGAGGATCATCCCGAAAACCGGATGGAACAGGAAGGTATCGCCCTTGTTCTGCGACTGGTAGGCATCGAACATTCGTTCAATGTTGGATACAGGGAAATACATCGACAACAGCAGTTCTGCCTCTCGGGGAGGGCTGCTTTCTGTAGCGGGATCTGACAGCAGCAGGCGGAAGCCCGCTTCAGTGCTGCCCCTGTCCTCAGAAATATACTCCCAGCCGGCCGGGAGCGGATTCTCCAGTACGGAGGAATCAAAGGAGAGTGAGGAATCTGACCCCAAGGTCTCACCGTTGTGCGGCTTGTACAGGACAATCCGGTTCTCCCACGTACTGGAGCTGGTCTGAAGGGAGAGCTTCTCCAGCACGGTCATAATGGTCTGGGCGGGGTCAATAAGATGGCCCAATTGCCGGATCTGCTCGTAGTCACGGATGGTCGGGTCTCTCTGAAGAGCATACATGCTGCCCGCCAATTGGTTGATATTGTTGTCCATCTGCTGGGTCAGGAACTCCAGGTGATTCAGGTCAGTTGTCTTGATCTGACTCGTGATGACTCCGATATCCTTGCGGTAGGATAATCCGTAGAATAAGAGTGTGGTTGATATAAGGGAGAGCAGGATTGCAACCATTTTAATAAACAAACTCGGACGCCAGGCCATAAAATCATCCTTTTCAGAAGCTTTCACTGTTAGCCGTAATAAAAGAAGTGTACCATGTGATGCCGAAGAAGATTATGATACAAGTTGTCCGGCTCTCCAGAACATTACGAAAAGCAGGTGGTTCCATGAAATTCAGATTGCCGTTGTTCGCGCTGGTCCTGATATTGTCGGGCTGCACCTTCCGCAGCTCCGGGGCCACTCTCCCGGCAGCTTCCCCGGAGAGCACGGCGCCTCATTTTGACGTCAAGGCGGGTAAATATAATCCGCCCATAGACCTGTACACAGTGGGCTCCGTGAACCCCAATTTGACTTTTAAAAAAGGCGAGAGCCTTGAACATAATGTGCATACGGCCTGGGCGGAGGAACGGTTGGGAATCCGTATCCGTTATCTCTGGACCATCTCCGGCACCTCCGAGAACTACGCCAACAAGCTGAGGCTTGAGCTGGCCAAAGGCAATATGCCCGATGTTGTCACTACACGGGATGCAGCCATCATTCAGGAGCTGATTGACTCCGGGCAATTCATGGAAGTCGGCAGTTTATTTGAACAATATGCCTCCCAGGTGTGGAAGAAGGCTGTTGCCGAGGACACCTCGGCATGGAATGCCTTCGTGCGGGACGGGCATAAGTATGCGATTCCCATCATGGATTACGAATACAACTCCGATCCGCTGCTCTGGATTCGCCAGGATTGGCTGGACAAGCTGAAATTGGAAACACCGCGGACTCTGGATGAGCTGGAACAGGTCATGGACGCTTTTGTCAACCAGGACCCGGACGGCAACGGATTAAAGGATACTTACGGCCTTGCGTTAGGATTCCGTAACGGTCCCAGTACCTGGATGGGGGACAGCAGCTGGATTTTTGGAGCGTTTGGCACGGTTCCCGAGCAATGGAACCGCCGGAGTGACGGAACCCTGGAATATGGTTCCGTGCAGCCCGGCGCCCGGAAGGCTGTCGCGCTTATGAAGCATTGGGTTCAGCAGGGGTACTTGTCGACCGACAGTGCCTGGCTTGATGAAGAGGGCGCCGCCAACCGTTTCGTCTCCGGCAAGGCCGGCATGATTGCCGGCCCGTATTGGATGCGCGGCTGGCCCTTGTCTTCCCTGACTGCCGCAGACCCGCAGGCGTCTGTCAAGGCTGTTGCGATACCCTCCGGACCGGAAGGTACCGCTATGAGAAGAGGCACCTTACCTGTCAACGGAGCAATACTGATTAACAAGAAAATGAAGCACCCCGAAATCTTTTTTACCTATCAGAATTATATGTTTGATTATTATGCTACCTCCACCGGCGAGTTCATTAATGGTCTTGCAGAGGGCTATGACTGGGCAATGGAGGGCGGCAAGGCGACCATAGAGCCCTCTGCGCTGCCGATGGGCGTCATCCGGGTGGCCTCCTACACACTGACCTTCGACGGGGCGAGAATTCCCTCCGAAGTCATCAAGGAGATTCCGGAGGATATTGCCCCGGTGCTGCTGGGCCAGAAGGAGGCTTCCCGTAAGGAACAGTTCACGGGACCGCCCACCAAGACGATGAAGAGCGATGGTGAGCTGCTGAAGAAGCTGGAACAAAAAAGCTTTCAAAACATAATCTTTGCAGACAGCGGTATCGGGGAATTTGACGAGTTTGTCGGCAAATGGAAGGCCTACGGGGGATTGTCCGAAACCTCGGAGGTCAATGCCTGGGACCGCAGCCGCCGATGAGTCCGCAGGGACAAGAAAACCGGGGATTGTCCGAAACCTCGGAGGTCAATGCCTGGGACCGCAGCCGCCGATGAGTCCGCAGGGACAAGAAACCGCCTTGATGAAGGCGGTTTCTTGTCGGAGAGGCGCTGGAGCTTCTTACTTGCCCCGGGCTGGCGCTGGTGTATAGCGGAATTCGTCATAATAAGCATGTAGCGGAGCCGTGCCGTCATAAGCCTCCAGCCAGGAATCCACGCCTGTTCCGTTCCAGAGATTCATCATAATACGGCCCGGAGTAAAGGGGATACTCTCGGTCGCAGTATGAACAGGGCGGCCGTCTACATACCAGGTAATGGAATCCCTCTTCCAGTCGAAACTATACCAGTGAAATTCTTCTGACGCGTCAAAGCCGAGGTCAATCACCTTTTCATGTCCCCCGATGCCGTCTGTGAAGTAGTTCAATTGCATCTGGCGGGTGTTTTTACCCAAAAATTCAATATCGATTTCGTCCCAGGGCTCACCTTCTGAAGGGCCGGTATACGTGAAGAAAGAAGAGACTACACCGGGATTGGCCGCCGGCTTCATACGGATTTCATACTTGCCATAGCTGTACTTTTCCAGCGAACGGTATTCCGCACCGTCGAACTCGCCGGGGGACCGGCTGGTGAGAGACAGGGTCATAAGATCATCCCCGGCAAATGAGATGTTGTTTTCTCGCCAGGTGCAGTTGAACATGTCTCCGTTGGAATAACCATCCGTTTTCTTCCAGAACTCCGAATTGAATTCTGTAAAATTGTCCTTCGCGCCTCCTGCTTCGGATCGGGGTGCTGAAGTGAAGGCCCATAGGCCCCATACTGCTGCTGACAGAGCAGCAACGGCTACGGATGCTTTGATTAACCTGTTGCGTATCAATTCTGTTCCTCCTGTGATGATGTTTCTTGCTTTTATCGTACAGAACCCAGGCTCTGGCCGCTATACCAATGTGTCAATCCGGATAACAAATTCTGAAGATAACGGCTTCCGGGCAGATGTAAAAGGACTCCGGCAGGTGCGCTCTGTGCACCGCCGGAGTCCAAATTTCGTTTTTAGTTGCCTGTAAATTTCAGCCAGTCATAGTAAGCGTAGAGCGGGTTGGCTCCGTTATAGGAACCTAGCCAGGAGTCCACTCCCGTTCCGTTCCAGAGGTTCATCATAATTTTGCCGGGACGGGACGGAATATTGCTGGTGGCCGTATGCTTCAGAACGCCGTCCACATACCATTTAATGTAGCCCTGCTGCCAATCGAAAGCATACGTATGATAACCTTGGGAAGCGTCAAATCCCAGATTCACGATCTTTTCATGACCGCCAACCCCGTTTGTATAATAATTGAATTGGACTTTAGTGGTGTCCTTGCCCAAAAACTCGATATCAATTTCATCCCAGGGCGTGCCGTCGGAGGGTCCGGTATAGGTGAAGAAGGAAGAGACGATTCCGCTGTTCTTGGCAGGCTTCATGCTGACTTCATATTTACCGTAGCCGTACTTGTAGACTGACCGCATTTCTGCACCGTCAAATTTATTATTGCTGGGACTGGTCAGTGCCAGACGAAGCTGTCCGCCGCTTGTAAATGAGATATTGTTAGCGCGCCAGGTGCAGTTGAACATCCCGCCATTGGAATAGCCGTCGGCTTTTTGCCAGGTTGCGGAATTGAAGTAGGTCAGAGGCTCATCAAAGACGGTGGCTGCTGAAACAGACGGAGCTCCAGTGAGCAATCCGGCAAGCAGCAACAGCATACCTGCACCGCATAATCGTTTTAACCTTTTCATAATAAAAGTACCCCTCCTCGGAATGAAAGCGTTTTACAATATGATTTTAGCGGACCTTGATGCCGGCCACTATACCAACTTTCCAACCCAAATAACAAAAAACCAATTTTTTGCAGGCAAGAGTATTTCATTACCCTCTCACACATACTAATATTGCATGACTGTTAGAGGCTGTACATATTCAGGAGGGGTATTATGGAGCAATGGTCCCAAAGTAAATGGTTCCGCTGGATGATCGGCGTGCTGCTCTCCCTGATCATTCTGTATTTCGTCTGGCTGCTCCGCCCCATGCTGGAGGGAATCTTTCTGTTTCTAAAAGCGATCCTCGCCCCGTTCCTGGCGGCAATGATCATCTCATATGTGCTGAATCCTGTGGTTTCCATGCTCTCCAGGAGAAAAATGCCGCGCAGCGTGGCCGTCCTGCTGATCTATGCGGTATTTCTCACCTCACTGGCGGTCATTCTGATCAACCTGATTCCAATGTTCATCGAGCAGCTGGAGGAGCTTAACGAGCATCTGCCGGAGATGACACTGCATGCGCAGGGCCTGATGCGGGGCATGAATTCCAGACTGATTCCGCCCGGTGTGGAGACGGGAATGAATAACTGGTTTTATCAGCTGGAAAATCGCCTGGCCGAAGGCATCTCCCACTTCCTTGATAATATTGCCTCAACCATTGGCATCCTGTTCAATGCATTCATTGTGCCTTTTCTGGTGTTCTACATCCTGAAGGACTTCGATGTGTTCGAACGGACCGTTGTATCCTGCCTGCCCCGGTCCCGCCGTAAGTCGATCGTCACCCTGCTGAAGGACATTGATGAGGCACTTGGCAACTATATCCGCGGGCAATTTCTTGTCTGTATTATCATTGGTGTGCTGGCCTATATCGGTTATGCAATTATCGGCATGCCTTATGCACTGCTCTTCGCCTGTGTGGTAGCGGTATTCAATATTGTGCCTTATATGGGTCCGTTTCTGGGGGCGGCTCCGGCCATTGTGATGGCTTCGACCCTCTCATGGCGCCTCGTCCTGATGGTAGCTGTAGTAAATACGCTATGCCAAATGCTGGAGAGCAACGTCATTTCTCCGCAGGTCGTTGGACGGAAGCTGCATCTGCACCCGCTGCTGATTATCTTCGCGCTGCTGGTCGGCGGGGAGATCGCCGGAATGATCGGGCTGATTCTGGCGGTGCCGTTCTTCGCAGCGGGCAAAGTGGTCATTCAGCATATCATCGCCTATTATATCCGCAGAAGGCCGGCATAAAGGCAGGGATATCGTTAAATCATTGACGGTACATGTATCTTTTGGTTATAATGTGGTGAATATTACGAGTAAAGAGCAGTACACATAGCAGTGCGATGAAGAGGAGTATTAATTCGTGAGACCGTTATTGCAGAGAGCCGGCACTTAGGGTGCGAGCCGGTTAACGGACCGCAGTGAACTCACCTCGGAGTAATGGCGCGAGCCGCAGGGTTCCTTAAGCTTCATTAATAAGGAGACCGGCGTGTGAACCGTCGTCGCCTCACCCCCGCTAAAGGGTGTCAAAGTGAGTGCCGGACAAAGAATGTCCGCCGCTAACTAGGGTGGTACCACGGGAATTCAAACCTCTCGTCCCTAGCGATAATACGCTAGGGATGGGAGGTTTTTTTGCGGTTAGCCCGGCGGACCGGCGAAGCCTGGGATGGTTCCAGCGGCGCCGCACGGTCAAGGATGTTCCAGCAGACCGGCGAATCGGAAGCGGGTTATGGGCCTTGCGGATTCTGCCGGCCCGGCGAAGCTTGGGCGGGTTCCTGCCACCCCGGCGAATCAATGGCGGGTTTGGCTTTTCAGCCCTTCCGGCCCAGCGAATCATAGGCGGGTTCTTGGGCTTTGCTGGTCCGCCAGGTGAACAGATGGGGTTTATAAAAGTTACAGAGAACGGAACGGAGAAAATTTTGGAGCTGGAGCAACGTAGTGGCCGCCTTTATACTCGGATTTCTACCGCGATAAGCGGTTCTAATCAGGAAATCCGAGTATAACAGCGGGTGGAAGCCCAAAACTTTTTGCAGTGGAGACTATCTCTTAACTCTTTTTTAAAGACAATAGTACGACCTAAGACAGCAACACTCCAAGGAGGAGCATAAGATGAGCGACAATACTCAAGCCCCGACCGGCTACCGCGCCCAAACCATCGAGCCGAAATGGCAGAAATTCTGGGACGAGAACAAGACTTTCAAAACAAGTGAAGAAGCAGGCAAACCGAAGTTTTACGCACTGGATATGTTCCCGTATCCTTCCGGCGCAGGGCTGCACGTAGGCCATCCTGAAGGCTACACGGCTACAGACATCGTCTCCCGTTTCAAACGGATGCGCGGCTACAACGTGCTGCACCCGATGGGCTGGGATGCTTTCGGACTTCCGGCAGAGCAGTATGCGATGGATACCGGACAGCATCCGCGTGACATTACCTTCAAGAACATTGACAATTTCCGCCGCCAGATCAAGTCGCTGGGCTTCTCCTACGACTGGGACCGCGAGATCAGCACAACTGATCCGGGTTACTACAAATGGACGCAGTGGATTTTCATCCAGCTGTACAACCGCGGTCTGGCTTATGTAGCTGAGGTTTCCGTGAACTGGTGTGAAGCGCTGGGTACCGTCCTGGCGAATGAAGAAGTGATCGACGGCAAAAGCGAGCGCGGTGGCCATCCCGTGGTCCGCAGACCAATGCGCCAGTGGATTCTGAGAATTACCGAATACGCAGACCGTCTGCTCGAGGATCTGGATGAGCTGGACTGGGAAGAAAGCATCAAGGATATGCAGCGCAACTGGATCGGCAAATCGACCGGTGCTGAGGTGACTTTTGCCATTGAAGGGCATGAGGCTACGCTTGAAGTGTTCACCACCCGTCCGGACACCCTGTTCGGAGCAAGCTATTGCGTCGTGGCACCGGAGCATAAGCTGGTTGATGTGATTACAACAGAAGAGCAGAAGGCTGCCGTTGCGGACTACCGCGACAAGGCTTCGCGCAAGAGTGATCTGGAGCGTACCGATCTGGCCAAAGAGAAAAGCGGTGTCTTCACCGGCGCTTATGCAATCAATCCGGTGAACGGTGCACAGGTGCCGATCTGGATTGCCGACTACGTGCTGGCGGGCTACGGAACCGGAGCGATTATGGCTGTTCCGGGTCATGATACCCGTGACTGGGAGTTCGCCAAGCAGTTCGGCTTGAATATTATTGAAGTAGTGCAAGGCGGCAACGTCGAAGAAGAGGCTTATTCCGGCGACGGTCCGCATGTGAATTCAGGGTTCCTCGACGGCCTGTCAAATACAGAAGCAATTGCAAAAATGATTGCCTGGCTCGAAGAGAAAGGCAGCGGCAAGGGCAAAGTAACCTACCGCCTGCGAGACTGGCTGTTCAGCCGCCAGCGTTACTGGGGTGAGCCGATTCCGATTCTGCATCTGGAAGACGGCACAATGAAGACCGTTCCTGTGGACCAGCTGCCGCTGGTACTGCCGGATGTGGATGCGATCAAGCCTTCGGGCACAGGTGAATCCCCGCTGGCAAATGTAACCGAATGGGTCGAAACAATTGATCCGGAGACCGGCATGAAAGCCCGCCGCGAGACCAACACCATGCCGCAATGGGCCGGCAGCTGCTGGTACTACCTGCGTTATATTGATCCGCACAATGATCAGGAGCTGTGTTCACCCGAGAAGCAGAAGGAATGGCTGCCGGTTGACCTGTACATCGGCGGAGCCGAGCATGCGGTGCTCCACCTGCTGTATGCCCGCTTCTGGCACAAGGTTCTCTATGATATCGGCGTAGTCGATACGAAGGAACCGTTCCACAAGCTGGTGAACCAGGGGATGATCCTGGGGAACAACAATGAGAAGATGAGTAAATCCCGCGGCAACGTCATCAACCCGGATGAGATCGTGGAAGCGTACGGCGCAGATACACTGCGCGTCTACGAAATGTTCATGGGGCCGCTGGAAGCAACTAAGCCTTGGAATGAAAAAGGCGTGGAAGGCATCCACCGCTTCCTCTCCCGCGTATGGCGCCTGTTCGTGAATGAAGACGGCAGCATCAGCGCGAAGATCTCGGCAGATGGCGGAACCGATGAATTCAAACGGACCTGGCATAAGACGCTGAAGAAGGTAACCGAAGACTTTGAGCATCTGCGGTTCAATACGGCGATCAGCCAGCTGATGATTTTCATCAATGATGCCTACAAGCAGGAGAGCCTGTCCACAGAAGCGGCAGAACAGTTCGTCCAGATGCTGTCGCCGCTGGCACCGCATATTGCCGAAGAGCTGTGGCAGCTGCTGGGTCACGAGGGAAGCATCAGCTATGTCGCATGGCCGGCTTATGATGAAGCCTGGACCGTAGATGCGGAAGTGGAAATCGTCGTGCAGGTCAACGGTAAAATCGTTCAGCGTGCACTGATCCCTATGGATATGGGACAGGAAGATATGCAGAACCATGCACTGGCCCTGCCGAACGTGAAGGCAGCTGTTGAAGGCAAAACCGTACGCAAAATCATTGCCGTTCCCGGCAAGCTGGTAAATATAGTAGTGGGTTAAGCGAAGAACGCAACTCTGCCCGGGTTTTATTGGTTTCCGGCAGTGCTCCGGAAGCGGAGAACGGAGCGGCAGAGCGTAGCTTATAAGGCGGGAATGGCAAGAGGGAAGGACGCTGGCAAGGCATACGGCCCTTGCAATAAGCTATGGCAATGGACGTTGGCAGCAGGCTATAGCCGCAGCTGCCTTAGCGGTCAAGAGGGCTCTGGACGATGCTGCTGCGCCCGAACAGCTCGTCGAGCTTTTCCACATCTTCATCGTATTTGTCATGCGTAGTGGTGATCAGGCGTTCGAACACCCCTTCCAGACTCGTGCGCAGGTGGTTCAGCGCTTCCGCTGTAATGCCTCCCCGGACGGCAACCCGTTCCTGCAGCCCCTGCGGGGTGAAGGAGCCTTCTGTCAGCAGCTTGCCTGTACCAAGCAGCATTTCACCGGCCAGACGGCTGACCAGGGCCTCGTCAATGCCGGTTGCTTCTACAGCCGCTTCGATCCACCGTTCCAGGAAATAGCTGATGAACGCCGGGCCGCAGCTGGAGAAATCAGAGGCAATCCGCGTATGACTCTCCGGGATTTCCGCAGGAACACCAATACATGAGAATAGCCGGAGCAGGACCAGCCTGTCTTTTTTATTTAATCTGCTTCCGAAGATGCACAGAGAAGTCCCGCTTTTGACGGAATGGGTGATGCTGGGAATAATCTTGGCAATTTTGGAGGGCAGTACGGATTCAAGATGGTACAGCTGAACTGGACTAGTAATGGATACGACAATCTGATCGCTGCGCAGGTAAGGGGCAATCTCATCGCTTAACATTTTGAACTGCAAAGGTTTGACACACAGAAACACGATATCGCTCTCGGACGCGGCTTCGATGTTGCCCGAACATACAGTGATTCCGGGATGAAGCTTCTTCAGCTCCCTCAGCTTGCCCGGGCTGCGGTTGCTGGCCAGCACATCACACGGATCAAGGGCTCCCGAACGAAGAAAGGTGTCGATGAGCAGACCGCCCATGCTGCCTGTTCCGATAAATCCCACTTTCATCCTGTGGTTACCTCCTTTCTAATGTTGCTGGGTTCTGGGCTTACAGGAATACTCTTCGTTCAATGTATGCACGGCAGTCTTGGACAAATGACAGGTTTTAAGCTTGTTTTTGAATAAAATTCCAGTTTACTGAAGGAGGACAGCTTCATGGGCAAAAGAATGATCGGCTGCGCCATTGCCGCTGCGCTGCTGGGCGGCGGCCTAGTCTGGGCTGCAGACCACAGGGCAGAGAACGGCATCGCCGGGTGGGAGACCCTGAACGCCGGGATGGCACAGGCGCTGGGGGTGGCGGATGGCGGCGCAGGAACGGCAGGGGAGAGTGGTGAAGAGGGTGGCGGCGGTGCTGAAGGGGTAGCGGCTGTTGGTGGCAGCGGTGCTGGAAGTAGTAAGGCGCTGGCAGCGCCCGGAGGTAAGGGCGGTGCTGTAAGTGATAAGGCCGGAGTGGTTAATGGCACCGGGATTGCTGCTCCGGCGGGGACAGCCGGGGCAGTGGCAGGTGGGGATGACGGTAATGCGAACGGTAAGGCCGGGGCGGCCGTTGGTGGCGGGGGCGTAGGAGTAGCTGAGAATGGAACCGCTAATGGCGGGACTGTTGGAGCAGTGGGAAGTGGCGGTGTAAGCGGTGGGATGGCAGGAGTAGCAGGAAACGAGGGCGGTGTAAATGGAGGGACGGCTGGAGTAGCAGGAAATAGCGCTGTAAACGGAACGGCTGGCGCAGAAGGAGGTGGCGGCGTAAGCGGGGGTGAAGTAACTGGAGGTGCAGCGATTGGATCGGCGGGCAGCGGCGCTACAGGTGGCGGGACGGTTGGTGCAGTTGGGAGCGCTGGAGCAGCAGGTGCCGCAGGAGCCGCAGCTCCAGCAGTGGCTGCTGATAGCAGGGTCAACGTGAACATTGCCGATACCGCAGCCCTGATGGACCTGCCGGGTATCGGGGAGAAGAAGGCGCAGGCGATTATCGAGTACCGTAGCAGCAAGGGAGCGTTCCGCAGCCTGACCGATCTGGGCAAGGTGAAGGGGATCGGGCCGAAGCTGCTGGAGCAGCTGAAGCCGCTGGTGGCATTTTGAGTCCAGGGACCCGCTGGATGATTCGAACGGGCGGCAGCATTCATACTGAAGCTTGTATACACTACAATTGACAGGGAATTACCGGGTTGTTGTTACACAAGGTTGTCTGATTGAGCCGAGTCTATCCTGCCCTGCCCATCCGTATGCTTCGTTGGTCAGATAAGTGTATTTGGTACAACTAAAAACTGTAAAACTACTAATTTCTTAAAGTTAGTTGCACTTCGTACAACTAAAATACGATGTGTGGCGATTTTAGCTCAGCAGATCGTGATATAAGTGTACGAAATACAATTAAACTGATTTTCATCCGAATTTCAGTCTTTTTAGTTGTACAGAATACAGTTAAGTCCAGAAACTGAAAAGGAATAGTAACAGTAACTGGTCAAGTTTGAGCCTGCCGGAAACTGAGCTTAACGCCAGAATCGACGTTTCTATCAGCAATTGCGGTTTACGCAGCATGATGCTGTAATGAGAACGGTTGGCAGGCTAGTGTTAGGACAAGCTGTATAGTGAAAGAATGCTGCATTATGTTACAATAATGAACAACTATTTAAGAGGAAGTGGAGATTGCTGATGACTGTGGCTTACCGCAAGAACTGGGATACATACTTCATGGATATTGCCTGCATGGTCTCCACCCGTTCGCGCTGTCCCCGCCGCCATGTCGGCGCTGTGCTGGTGCAGGGCAAGAAGCTGCTGGGCACCGCCTATAACGGCGCACCGATGGGTGTTCCGGACTGCTCGGAAGCAGGCTGTATGGTCTCCGAGCAATATGAGCGGGAGATCATTGACGGCGTAGAGACCATGGTGAAGAAGCAGCGCTGTATCCGTACGATCCATGCTGAGCAGAATCTGCTGCTGTTCACAGACCGGAGTGACCGGGAAGGCAGTACCGTTTACGTCACAGATGAACCGTGCTGGACCTGTGCCAATATGTTAGCCAACAGCGGGATTGTAGAGATTGTCTATCTGCGTCCGTACCGCAAGGATATGGAGAAGGTTGAGGCCATGCTGTCCTCCAAAGGAATTGTGTTCCGCCAATTGGAGAACTACGAGCCGCCGAAGGAAACGATGATCTCGGTATCGGAATAACCGGAAGCATACCGGAGGACTTGCGTCACCACACAGAATAGGGACAGGTTAGTGTTATGGATAGCTTCAGATCTTCAGGGGAAGAACCTCTGCTTACGCATGTGTTTGCGTTTGCAGGGGTTCTTTGTCTTTGCTGCGGCAGCGGGACAGGAAAAGAGTAGTTCCATTTTGACGGGAAGAAGAGAATAGATCGATGATTAAAGGAGAGATGCTGATGAACAGAAGGCCGCTCTTAAGCTTCACGATCTGCTGGATTGCCGGAAGTACGGCAGGCTGTATGTTTTCCGGCCGCAGCTTGCTGTTCTACCTCGCAGGCTTACTGCTGCTGCCTGCAATCTGGGTGGTCAGCGGCGGCATACGCTGGAGAACGGCTGCTGTGTTCGGGCTGGCGATTGCTGCGGCAGTCCTGTATTGGGAGTGGAGTGAGGCGCGTAACGTGAGCCTGCTGCCGGAGCAATTGAGGCGATCGGCAATCGAACTGAATGAGGCTAACGTTACAGCCGCAGGCGTTATTGCTTCCCCGGTGGAGCGGGACGGGGACAGGGTTGATTTTACAGTGAAGCTGTCACGGATCGGACTGAAGCGGCAGGGAAGTCAGGAGACCGAAACAGCGGCGAATGTAGAAACGGGAGCTAAAGTAGATACAAAAGAAAAATCAGCGGCCGTGGTAGCGGCAGGGGCAGCAGCAGATGCTGAAACAGGAGTAGGTGCAGACGCAATAACAGGAGCAGAAGAGGAAGCAAAAGGGGAACTTGTTGCCGTTCAAATCAAGCTTCAGGAAGAAAGCGAAATTGCTGTAGTCGCTCTTTGGCAGCGGGGAGACCGGGTAGTCATTGAAGGAGAGCTGGCGCAGCCGCAGATAGCGCGTAACTTCGGCGGATTCGATTACCGGGCTTATCTGCTCACGAAGAAAATCCACTGGCTGCTAAAAGGGAGCGGAACAGCCAGCGTTAAGATTGCTACTCCGGCATCGTGGCAGCTATCCGGCATTCTGCGCTGGAATGATAGGATGCGCGCCACACTCGGCGCAGAGATGGAGCGCTTATTCCAGGAGCCACATGCCGGTTATATGAAGGGACTTGTCATCGGCATCCAGGAGGATCTGGCCCCGGAGACCTTCAAACAG